>CAZUZZ010000040.1:0-9991 GCA_964625055.1 uncultured Bacteroides sp.
TCGTCTCCGCCTCATTAAAGTGCGGATGGGCATTGGTGTCGCTGGGCACGCCGTGAGTCGCCCAACGGGTGTGTCCGATGCCGCTAAGCCCCGGCATGGTCTCTCCGCCATGGGTCATATTTTCCAGCACCTTCAGCCGGCCCACCGACTTGGTGATATTGATCTTTCCCGCTCCGTCATAGATCGCCATCCCCGCCGAATCATATCCGCGATACTCCAGCTTTGACAGACCATCCAGAATAATAGGGGCCGCCTGTTTCGTTCCGATATAACCTACGATTCCGCACATACAACATTTCCTCCTGCTTTCATCAAATTCACACGTTCTGCCAGTATTCTTTATTGGAAGACAGGGCATTCACCAGCCGCCCCGGCATTCTGCGGTAATGCTTCCCACACAGATATCCCGCATACTTAAAGCCGCTCTGTAATATAACGTATGGTATTTTATTCCATTTTCCTTTTTTCCCCAGATACTTCACCATGCTTTTCACCAGCCGGATTCCCTCCGATTCCGAAGGATATTTTGCAAACACTTCCGGATGATCCGCCTGGGATACGCCCAGATCAAAATTTCGGTGAAACTGCTGCCTATGCGTATAATCATGGGAATGATATACTTTCGCATCCGCAGCGTAGGCGATCCCATAGCCGGCCTCCACCGCCTTGGCTGCAAAGAGCATATCCTCATTAAAGATAGCCCTGCCCACAAAACCGCCCAGAGCATCAAAAACTTTCCTGTCGTAAGCAGCGCAGACATTAGAGCAGAAAAAGGTTTTGATCCCCAGCTCAGGAAGATCCTCTTTTGTCTTTACGCGGGACTGCTCCGGATAATTAAACTGCCTCACATACCGTTCCACCTCGCCGCTGTCCCGACCCGGAAGCTGTCTTGCATAGGCCGCCGCCACCTTTTCTCCGGCAAGCTGTGAAAGCAATCGCTCCACCAGAAAAGCATCGGCGGGGATGGCGTCCTGCGTCATCATCAAAAACACATCCGCGTCCGAAAGGCGGACGCCCTGATTTCTGGTACGCCCGTGATCAAACTCCCGCTTCGACAGATGCTTTACTATCATAGTATGATCGTCCTGCACCAAAGAAGTACCTTGAACCAGTTCGTCATAATACTTTTGTTCCGTATTCATAATGATGATCCGGTTCACCGGCACTGTCTGTATCTGCAGTTTTTCCAATAAGGTCAAAAACCCGCGTTCCGGCTTGTAGACTGGAATGATCACATCCACTGTCTTCATGCGTTAGCCCTCGTCTACTCTCCATACTAAAACGTAAGGGGCCTGCAAGGCAAGCCCCTCCGCTTTTCTTTTATTGCTTTAAATATCCATTGGTTTCGTCGTAGATCTTCTGACTGCACTCCTTCACTTTAGAAGAAGGCTCATAGTCATCCGCGTTAAACAGGAACTTGTGCAGCCACTTGACATTGTCCTCCAGATTGGTCGGGATGACACAGGATCCCTTGGAACCGATCGTACCGGTCGCTCTCATATCCTCATGCGGGAAACCGGCCGTCTCCGTGATATTGTAGCTGCTCACATCTCCCAGCATATCAATGATCTCTGACAGATCCAATGAGGTGTAGACTTCATCGAACACAGCCGTCGCCGTCTCGCTCAGCTTCGGCAGCGACGCCTTCTTCGCCTGATCGGCCACCGCGGAAAGCACCTCTCTCTGCCTCTCAGCACGTTTGAAATCATCGCCCGCCGTATAACGGATCCGGCAGTAGCCAGTCGCCTGCAGCCCATCCAAAAGCTGGTAGCCTGTATCGGTCACCGGCGTATAGCTTCTCTTCAGATCCTCCGCAATACACAGCTGATAGTTATTCAGATGGTTGATCTCCGCATCGTCCACGTCAATGTACACACCGCCCAGCGCATCGATGGCATCCGTCAGGCCCGCAAATCCTACCGTGACAAAATCTGTGATATTCATATCCAGATTCATATTCAGCATATTGATCGCCTGCTCCGGACCACCCTTTGCGTAAGCCGCATTACATTTATTGTAAGAATCATTGCTCAGATTCAGGTAAGTGTCACGATATACGGAAACCAGTTTGCAGTCTCCCGTATCCTGATTGATGGATGCGATCATGATCGTATCACTTCGCGTATTCTTCGTCAGCGCACCCGTGGTGGAGTCCACACCGAACAGGGCAATATTCCGATAGCCCTTCATCGTCGTCTCCTGCGCCTCCTGCACCTTCTCGTTGATGATGATGTCCTTCTCCTTCAGCTCCACCTTGCCGCTGCCCGTGCCGGCGAGGACTGCATAGAGCATTACTACCGCGATCACAAGAACGATGATCTCCACGATAAAGAGGAGGATCCTCCTGCGCTGTTTCTTCGCCTGCGCTTTCTTTCCTGCTTTTTTCTTTCCTGATGACTTTTTACCGCTGCTCTTGCCGGAAGATTTCTTTCTGGGTCTTACCTCTTCCTCATCATATTCATCCGTATATCTTTTAGCCATACTCGTACTCCCTCAGTCTTCAACAGATTTTCGCAAAGTCTGTTTTTTCATTTTCCATTTGTCAGCAAGCTTTAGTGTCGACTCTTATAAGATTATACTACATCTTGATATAATTGCAATATACATTCCTTTTTCTTCTGCAAGTCTTTCACAATTCTTAAGATTTTAGTATCTCTGTTAATAGGCATTTTTATTGATGAATCCTCTGAAAATCGTCAAAAACATAATCTTGATGTCAAAGGACATAGTCCAGTTTTCAATGTAAAAAATATCGTACTCGATCCGCCGCTTGATGGAGGTATCCCCACGCCAGCCGTTGATCTGTGCCCAGCCCGTCAGGCCCGGCCGCACCTGATGTTTTACCATATAACGGGGAATCTCCTCCTTAAACTGCTCTACGAACTGGGGGCGCTCCGGTCTGGGTCCAACCACGCTCATATCTCCCATTAAGATATTAAAAAGCTGAGGCAGCTCGTCTATACTTGTCCTTCTTAAAAACTTCCCCACCTTCGTCACCCGGGGATCATCCTTGGTCGTCCAGCCCTTCTTCTCGGCAGAAGGCTTCTGTACCTCCATGGTGCGGAATTTATACATCTGGAAGGGCTTATTGTGAAGCCCGATACGCTCCTGCTTGAAAATGATCGGCCCTCTGGAACTGCATTTCACCGCGATGGCGGAGATCAACATGATGGGCGAAGCCACCACCAGCCCCACCACAGACACCAGAACATCCACCAGCCGTTTCATCCACCAATTCAGCGTATTGGTCAGCGGCACATAACGGATATTGACCACCGGCAGACCCATCAGATCCTCCGTGTACGGTCTGCTGGGGAACAGGCTGTTATAATCCGGAATAAATTTGGTGTGTACGCCGGACTTCTCACACAGATCCACGATGTGCTCCAACTTATCGTAATCCTTCAGGGGAAGTGTGATCGCGATCTCGTCCAGCTTATTCTGCGGCAGGATGTAGAGAAGATTTTCGATGCTTCCCACCACCTTAACGCCCTTGTAGACCGTACCGCTCGGCACGCTGTCGTCCAGGATCCCCCGCACTACATAGCCCCATTGGGGGTTGGTATTGATACGATTGATATACTCCTCCGTGGCACGGGAATACCCCACCAGCAGAATATATTTCAGATTATATCCCTTTTCCCGAAAATACTGCAAAAGCATACGGATGAGGGATCGTCCCAGAGTCGTCAGGAAAATGTTGATCCCGTAGAACATCGCCATCATGGAACGGGAAAAATGGATCTGCGCCACCATATACCAGCCGGCCATCATCAGAACCATACCCACCGTGTTTGCCTGGAAGATATTGATGATCTCGTATCTGTGCGCCGTGGCCCGCTTTGGCGTGTAGAGATGGAAAGCATAATACAGAATAAGATAACCGGGCACGATAGCATAGAGCATCTCAAAATAGGTGCTCATGGAAAGAACACCGACGTTAGGGTCGATGTCTGAGAACGGACTGGCGAATTTCAGATACCAGGCCAACATATAGGAAGCCGCAACGATCACGGCATCCAGCACCACGTGCAGTCTGTTAAAATATTTCTGGTTGTCTTTGATCATAGTTAAGCTATGCGCCGGGCAGCGCTTACCCTATATAGTCTACGCAATAATTATCCTTATTCTACAATAATTAATATAAAAAAACAACCGTGGATTACATAATCCACAATCTATAGCATCTACAGACGAATCCGATACCATATATTGCGCCACAGCTCCCATTGTATTCTGCCATAAACTGGAAGACGCGCCGACACAAAACGTACCCGTCTCCTCCTGCCCTCTTTCGAGAAGCAGAGGCAGATTCCTTTCCAAAGCCCGCGAAGCCAGCTTTTCCCCATACCTTTTTTGAGATAAAAGAGCGTCTTCACCAGAAATCCGCAAAGGAGCAGGGGCAGATTTAACAAAAGCTGAATCGGCGGCATATTCTTGTAGGCCAGATAAACACTGTTCCTGGCGGTATACTCTGCCTTAAAGGTATTGTAACGGGAACCGGAGGATGCACTCCCGGCGTGGTATACCACCGCCTCCGGCACATACAGGCTGCGGTAGCCGAAAAGTCTGGCCCGATACCCCAGATCCACATCCTCCAGATAAGCAAAATGGTTCTCGTCCAGCATACCGATCTGCAAATATACTTCCCTGCGGTAAATACAGGCGCCTCCACAGGCGGAAAAGATCTCCCGCGGTCTGCAGTATCCTTCCCTGGGCTTGTCCTTGCCCGCGGCGAAGGCCCATCCCAGAGCGCAGTAGTAATCCCCCGCATCATCGATTCGATCCGGATGTTTCAGGTTCACCATCTGCGCGGATCCGGCACAGAACCGCTCATCCCGCTCCAGCGCCCGCTCCAGCGCTCTCACGAAGCCCTTCTCTACCCGCGTATCATTGTTCAATAAAATAACATATGTTGTTTCGCTGGCCTCCACGCCCAGATTCACCGCCCGGCAAAAGCCCTGATTCTGCTTAAGCGCAATGATCCGCACATCCGGAAATTTTTCTTCCACCAGCTCTCTGCTTCCGTCCGTGGAGCCATTGTCCACCAAGACCACAACGGCGGGTTCTCCCTCCAGCGAAGCGAGACAGTTCTCAATATATTGCATCCCGTTATAATTGGGAATGACCACTGTGGATCTGATTCTGTCCATATGACTCCTCCACGGCGAAGCCTCTTACTGCGATCCGCCCTCTGCTCCTGTTCCTCTGTCCGCCCAGTCCCTATACTCACAGGTGACGGAAGGGTCCCACACTGCCAGGTAACCTGCCCCGCGCACTGCCTCTCCGAACGCCATGCTCATTTTCCGCCAGCCCGCTTCGTCACAGGCAAGTCCTGACACATCTGCAATGCGGATCTCTCTCCTTTCCCGACCACACCTACTATAGAAACTTCTCTCCCGGTAAGGCAGCCCCGTGATCCGGCAAAAGAGCGGGCGCAGTTCTCTGCGAAGCTGAACACAGCGGATATCCACCGCCCCGCAATCCTGCCGCAGTACCGCCCGATGGGTACTGCCACCGGTGAACCGGGCCGGCAGTCCCGGAAAGAGCCTGTGTCCCTGCTCATCATAGGCACCCGCGAAGATCCGCCCTCTTCGATCCAGCAGCCGTCCGCCCACAACGCCCACATCCGCTCTGACCGAGAGAATATCCGGCTCATAAGAGATCTGATAAAAGCCCAGGTGCAGACTGTGGGACACCTGCGTGGAAAACCCCCGCCGCCCGCAGAAATCCGCAAGCGCCCGCCGTCCCGCCTCGTAGGCGTAGGATTTGCTGCCCGTATTCAGAGCCGTGGAATCCCGATGGGAACGCCAATGATAGAGCACTCTGGCAATATGACAGATCCGATTCGCCGCAGGAGCAAGGCTGTCCTTTGGCCAGAGCGCATCTACCACCCGAAGCACCAGATCATAATCCTGCGCGCCATCGTATGCGCCGCGTAATTGCAGGCGCTTCATCAGCCCTGCTTCCACCGCTAAAAAGTGGCAGATATAGTTGTTTGATAAAATTAAATCCAGATTAAACCCTTGCTTAATGTGCGGATTTACAAAGGTTTGCGCACTCTCGTCATACTTATCTTCGTCAGAGTACAGGAGTGACAAAGGACAATCCACCTGCCTGCTCCGATGCACCGCATCTGCCATATAATATAACGCATCAGGCGTTATGAAATCATCATGATCCAGAAGAGCAATGTAATCTCCCGACGCCTGAGCAATCCCCGCGTTGGTATTTTCCGCGATCCCCCGATTCTCGGAGAGCCTGGTGTAGCGTATCCGGTCATCACCGTTCTCCTGTATGATGCTGCGCACCGTGCGCTCCACGCCATCGCTCTTCCCGGCATCCACGATGATAAGCTCCCAGCGCTCATAGCTCTGGGCCAGAACAGAGGCGATCATCTCCCGCAGATGGGTCTCTCTGGTCTCGTAGGCGGGCACTACAACGCTGAACAGATAAGGATATGCCGCCGTCTCCTGCCGCTGTCTTGCAAGCTCTTCATCCTCCGGCGCCTGATAGCAATAGGCTCTCATCCGGCGCTCCTCCTGCATACGCTCTACAGCCGCATAAAAGGTGTGTGACACCCCGTTCTTTTTCAGATAATTTATGGTTTTTCTTACATTGTCAAGCCTTAGTATCCGATTTCCCACGACAGCCTCTCCCGTTTTCCTGTTTCAAACTAAACAGACCTGTCTCGCTCTCTGTATACATACGAATAGCATAATCATAAGCAAACCCTTGGAGAAGCGCGTCTGCTTTGATCATGCTATTTGTATGTTTCCATATATGCTGCTTAGATATTCTTCTTAAGTTCCTCAGTCAGCCGGTCTAATCTCTCCTGCGCATCCTCCAGGCTTGTGCCCTTCACGCCCATATAGAACTTGATCTTGGGCTCTGTACCGGAAGGTCTCGCGCAACACCAGGAGTCGTTGGTCAGATCGAAATAAAGTACGTTGGACTTGGGCAGCCCTGTCTCGCCCTCCGCACCGGTTTCCAGATTCAGCGTTTTGCCGGTATCATAATCTCTGAATTCCTTCACGGTAAGATCGCCGAAGCTCTTAGGCGGATTCTTACGCAGTCTGTCCATCAGTTCCTCGATCTCCTTGGCTCCGTCGATGCCCTTCATGGTGATGGAATACTGGCTCTCCTTGAAGTACCCGTACTTCTCGTAAAGGTTGATCATCTGATCCCAGACCGTTCTGCCATTCTTCTTGCACCATGCTGCCATCTCACACAGGCACATCACCGCCACGATGGCATCCTTGTCTCTCGCATGGGTGCCTGCAAGGCATCCATAGCTCTCCTCCAGGCCGAACACATAGTTGTTGGAACCGCTCTGCTCAAAGAGCTTGATCTGTTCGCCGATAAACTTAAAGCCGGTCAGCACCTCGATAAATCTTACCTTATAATCTTCGGAAATAGCCCGCGCCATATTGGTTGTCACGATGGTGGTGACAAGGGCGGGATTCTCAGGCATCTTGCCTGTAGCCGTCCGCTCTCTCAAAATGTATTCCGCAATCAGCATACCGGACATATTACCCGTGAAAGGCACATACTCGCCGGATTTGGTATCCAAAGCGTAAATGCCGAGTCTGTCCGCATCGGGATCCGTAGCAAGCACGATATCCGCATTCTTCTCCTTCGCCAGCTTGAGCGCCAGAGTGAATGCCTTGGGATCCTCCGGATTCGGGTATTCCAGCGTGGTAAAGTTGGGATCCGGCATCTCCTGCTCAGGCACCACATATACGTTCTTAAAGCCCAGTTCAGAAAGGATCCTTCTGACAGGCACATTACCCGTTCCGTTGAAGGGCGAATAAACGATTTTCATGTCCTCCGCCATCTCTGCAATCACCTCCGGATGGATGATCTGCTTTTTCAGCTCCGCCATGTATTTGTCATCAATCTCCTTACCGATGACCTCGTAGAGTCCGGCTTTCTTCGCCTCCTCCTTGTCCATGGTCTTCACAGTATGATAATCGGTCACATTGTTGACCTCTGTGATGATCTCCTTATCCTTGGGAGCCGTCACCTGTGCACCGTCCTCCCAATAGCACTTGTAACCGTTATACTCCGGCGGATTGTGGCTGGCTGTGATCACGATACCGGAGATACAGCCCAGTTCACGGAGGGCAAAGGACAACTCCGGTGTGGGGCGGAGCGCGTCAAACACATACGCCTTGATCCCGTTTGCCGCAAGACACAGAGCCGCTTCATCCGCAAACTCAGGTGACATTCTTCTGGAATCATAGGCGATCGCCACACCCTTCTTCTCGCCGCCCTGTTTTTTTATGTAGTTGGCCAACCCCTGAGTAGCCTTACGCACAGTGTAGATATTCATACGGTTCGTACCGGCGCCGATCACACCGCGGAGGCCTCCCGTACCGAAAGCCAGTTCCTTATAAAAACGATCCTCGATCTCCTTTTCATCGTTACGGATCGCCAGAAGCTCCTGCTTCGTCGCATCGTCGAAATAGGAATCCTCCAGCCAGAATGTAAACTGCTCTTTGTAGCCCATTTGTATACCCTCCTTGTATATTTGTTCAGCTCACGCTATTATCACTCATTTTACCACAGATTCATCCTGCTCGTAAACATCTTTTCGCAGGGCAAAATCGCTGCGGTCCAGAGAAAAATTCGGATTGTAATAGGGATCTCCCTGCTCCAGAAGTTCCTTCCATCTCTCCCGGAAAAATGCCGACTCCCGCTCGTAGCGCTCGGCCTTTTCTCCCTCCCCGTCAGATCCGCGGGAAACAGACTCATAATGGTACAGCTCCGCAAAAGGGGTAAACACATTCACATACCCGGCCTTCCAGGCGCGAACGCAGAGATCCACATCGTTTAAGGAGACTGCCAGCTTCTCCTCCAGACCGCCCAGCTGGTCAAACAGAGCTTTTTTCATCATCAGGCAGGCTCCCGTGACCGCCATCACATTCTGGGCATAGCAGAGCCGCCCCATATAGCCCAGGTTTTGATAGGCAACCCGGTAGTGGCTGTGGCCCGCCGTTCTGTGGGCTCCCAGACCGAGCACCACACCTGCGTGCTGGATGGTTCTGTCCTCATAGTAGAGCTTGGCGCCCACCGCGCCCACATCTTTTCTCTGGGCGTACATCAAAAGCTCCTCGATCCAATCCGGCGTAATGACCTGCGTATCGTTGTTCAGAAGAAGCACATACTCCCCGGTCGTCTGGGAGACACCCAGATTGTTGATTTTGGAATAGTTAAAGTCCCCCTTGTAGGTGATGACCCGGATCATCGGATTTTCCTGTATCTCTCTGTAATAGGCAAAGATCTCCTCTGTGACGCTGTTATTCTCCACCACAACGATCTCATAATTGTCGTAGGTGCTCCGCTCCGTGATGGAGGAGATACAGCGCTGCAGATCCTCCAGATGATCCTTATTCGGAATCACGATGGATACCCTGGGATTCCCCATGATCTCATACTTGATCTGAAAGATCGTCTCAAAGGCCTTGGTGGAGGTGATCTCAAAATTCCGGTATCCCTGAGCCGTGAGATGAGCCGCCACCGCTCCCTTGGCCGCCTCAATGGCATAGCTCTTCGCATTGATATCCGATGCCACGCTCCCCGCATGGGATCTCCAGTAATAATAGAGCTTCGGCACGTGTACCACACACTTGGCGCGGGAGGTGAGCCGCAGGATCATGTCGTGATCCTGGCTGCCGTCAAACTCGGAGCGGAACAGCTCCGTCCCGTCTAAAAGCCGCCTGGCAAAGGCACTGAAATGGCAGATATAATTGTTGGCCCGCAGATTGTCCGGCGCGTAGTCCGGCTTGAAATGCAGGGTGATCATGTCATCAATGGTACCGCTTCCCTTAAAAGTAGCCTCATCACAATAGATATAGTCCGCACCCTTCTCACAGATCGCTTTCATATACTCATAGAGAACGCTGGGATGCAGCACATCGTCATGGTCAAAAAGCGCTATATAGTTACCGGAGGACATAGCCAGACAGGCGTTCGTATTGCCGGATAT
>CAZUZZ010000041.1:0-1464 GCA_964625055.1 uncultured Bacteroides sp.
CTCATCAATGAGAAGCACGGTGCTGCCGGCAGCCAGGGCCTCCACGGTATTGGCGGCCTGAGAGGTGCTTCCGCTGGCGTTTTCTGTGGTGAAACGGGTGGTATCCGAGCGCATGGGCAGATTGTTTATAAACATGGAGATATCCGTCTCGTGAATACAGCGGTTCTCCTCCGCCCGCAGTTTAAAGGCGCTTGCATCGGTAATGACCAGCTCTCTGCCGTCCCCGGCGATATGGTTGTAAACACCGCGCTCCAGGGCCTTGAGCAGGGTTGATTTCCCGTGGAAACCGCCGCCTGCGATGACGGTGATCCCTTTGCGGATGCCCATGCCGCGCACCGCGCCGCGGTGAGGGAGTGTGAGCGTCACGGCAAGAGAGTCGGGGCTTTCAAATACCACGGCATTTTTCATGGGACGCTGGGATACGCCGCTCTCCCGGGGAAGAATGGAGCCGTCCGCTACGAAGGCAACGAGATCATGCTCCACTAATGCTTCACGAATAGACTGCTGGTCGTCCGCCAGCGCAGTCACCTTATCCAAATCCTGTTTCATGCGGGGCTGCAGATGAAAGCTTTTTTCTGCCAGATCGGGGAGGAGGCGGAAGAGAATCTGGGAAAGTTCCCCCGCTGCGATGGTTCTCCCGAAGGCGGGAAAACCAACTTCGATGCGGGTCTCAATGGCATCCTTTGAGATGCGCATGGCGGTAGTTTCTAAGATCTCCTGCCCGGTTCGACAAGCGGTTACCAGGCCGCTCTTTCCTGAGCCTTTTGCAGCGCGTCCTTCTCCGGCGCGCAGATTCCGATGGAGACTTCGCAGCAGATAATCTTCCACCGCCGCCCGGCGATGTTTGGTTTCAAAATAAGATGCGGGGATATTTCCCTGATTCCGATAGACCAGTCGTACCCGTGACGGGGAGGCGAAGGGATCGCCCTGTACATGGTCGATGCAGAGGCGGTATGCCCCGAAATCATATTCCCCCTCTAAAACCTTGTAGGCTTTATAGCCCTTGTGGTCGATGTCTCTGAGAAGCTTTTGCAATTCTGCCTGTGTTTTCATAATATATTCCTTTCCTATAGTCTCAGATGCTGTATTTTTGTAGCAAAATCAACAAGAATTACGCAGTAATTCTTGAGACGCAGACTGTCAAGTCTGAGTCAAGTATAGCATAAATATAGTAAAAAAATGGTAAACAAAATATTTTTATAGGGGTAAAGATTTTTCGCCATCTCTCCGATCAAATAATTGAGAGCATGGATGCTGAGAACAGAGCGGATGGAACCGTTCTGTTTTTGGCGTTTTTTATTATTTCTATATTTTTTTGAAAAAAAACAATAAAAGCCTTTGAAAAATCTTTTAATGAGGGTATAATATAATAGCCGTAAAAGGAAAATAAGCGACTGAATAATCCATGTAATATGTACTCTCGGGAAGGGGATCAAAGGTAAATGCAGTTTACAGATATCGGTA
>CAZUZZ010000041.1:1474-9728 GCA_964625055.1 uncultured Bacteroides sp.
GCGCGCCTCATGCTCGGAAGAACACCGGGTAACATCGTGGCGGTAAGACCCTTGAGACAGGGTGTTATCTCGGACTATCAGGTAACGGAGAAGATGATGAAGTATTTTATCCAGAAAGCTCTGGGTAAAAAGAGCTTCCGTAAGCCGCGGATCGCGGTATGCGTGCCCAGCGGCGTTACTGAGGTAGAGAAAAAGGCCGTGGAGGATGCAACCTATCAGGCGGGGGCCAGAGAGGTTTCCATCATTGAGGAGCCTATTGCGGCAGCTATCGGTGCAGGCATTGATATTTCTAAGCCCTGCGGTAATATGATCGTTGATATCGGAGGCGGAACTTCTGATATTGCTGTCATTTCTTTGGGCGGTACGGTGGTCAGTGCATCCATAAAGATAGCGGGTGACGATTTTGATGAAGCCATCGTGCGTTACATGCGTAAAAAACATAATCTGCTGATCGGTGAACGGACAGCGGAGGATTTGAAGATAAAGATCGGATCTGCTTTCAAACGGCCGGAAGTAGACTATATGGATGTGAGAGGCCGTAATTTGGTGACGGGTCTTCCTAGGACAGTCAAGGTATCCTCGGAGGAAACGGAGGAAGCATTGCACGAGACCACGGTACAGATCGTGGAGACCATACACAGCGTTCTGGAGAAAACACCTCCGGAGCTGGCGGCGGATATTGCGGATCGCGGTATCGTTTTGACAGGCGGCGGCAGTCTGCTTCGCGGACTGGAAGATCTGATAGCAGCCAAGACAGGTATCAATACCATGACAGCAGAGGATCCGATGACGGCAGTGGCCATCGGAACAGGGAAATACGTAGAATTTCTGGCAGGATACAGAGAGGAGTAGCTTAGGATGTTAAAAGGACTCTACACAGCCTACACGGGTATGTTAAACGAGCAGCACAGGATGGATGTCCTGACCAATAATCTGGCCAATGCCACCACCAACGGCTTCAAGAAGGAAGGAACCACGAGCCAGGCTTTTGATACGGTGCTTGCTTATAAGATCAAGGATCTGTCGGAACCGGGGAATCTTCCGCGTCCCATGGCGACCAATCGTGCCATTGATCAGGACGAGGTAAATAATCCGCTCAATGAGGATTATCTGGAGAGAAGAGTCAGAAGAACCGGCCTGAACCTGGGTGTAAAGATTGGTGAGAATTATGTGGATTATTCGGAAGGACCGATCAAGGAGACCGAGAACCCGTTGGATCTGGCGCTTTCCGACAGAGGATTTTTTGCGATAGAGTACACGAATAAGGCGGGAGAAACATCCACCAAGTACACCAGAGACGGTAATTTCACCATGAACCGGCAGGGCTTCCTACAGACGCAGGACGGTGATTATGTGCTGGATGAGGACGGCCGCAGGATCCAGCTGGAAACGGAGCTGCCCGTGAGCATAAACCGCAACGGAGACATCATACAGGATGGTGATACGATAGCGACCATCGGCGTTGTGGATTTTGAGGATTATAATTACCTTGAGCGATTCGGTGAGAATTATTTTCAGACAATAGAGGGTGCAACGGAAATCGATCGGGAAGACATGGAGACGGATACAGAGATCCATGCGGGATATCTGGAGATGGCAAACATCTCCGTTGTAACTGAGATGGTTAACATGATCACTCTTCAGAGACAGTACGAGAGCAATCAGAAAGTGATCACTACATATGATGATACTCTGGAACAGGCAGTGAGCCAGAACGGTAAGCTGTAGGTTAAGATAAAAGGGGATAAAGGGGCTTGACCCCGGAACGGAGGATATTATGGTTAGAAGTTTATGGTCCGGCGCAACCGGTATGAACGCACAGCAGACGAACGTGGATACGATAGCGAATAACCTCGCTAATGTTAATTCCGTGGGATATAAGGCACAGGTGGCACAGTTTAAGTCCCTTCTGTATCAGAATTTACAGTCCGTCACCACGACGGCGAACGGGGATCCGAAGCCTACCACCTCTCAGGTGGGTTTGGGTGTGCGCACCTCATCGATCAATCAGATCTTTACGCAGGGTAGTCTGTTGGATTCCGATTCTGATACGTCTTTTGCAATCGAGGGCGAAGGATTCTTTGCACTGCGCGGTGATGATGGTGAGATTTTTTATACGAGAAACGGTGACTTTACCTGGGCGATTGGTGCTAACGGTGGTATGGCGCTGACCAATTCCGACGGTCTTCCGGTGTTGGATCTGACGGGACGTGCGATCGTTCTGCCCCGTGATTATATAGCGAGCCAGCTTTCTATCACGGAGGATGGTCAGATCTGCTATCCGGATGAACTGAATAATCCGCAGCCTATCGGTGTCGGCATCGGTACTTTCCAGTTCAGCAATCCCAACGGTTTAAGGAGAGTGGGCGATACCCTCTTTGTAGTGACGGATGCCAGCGGTCGTGCCATCAATGAAGATACGAGTGATGAAGTTGATAAGAGCCGGATCATACAGGGCTATCTGGAAGGTTCCAATGTACACGTGGCGAATGAGATGGTAAACTTGATCGTGGCACAGCGTGCATACGAGATGAACTCCAAGTCCATCACAACTTCCGATTCCATGCTGGAAGTGGCTAATAACCTGAAACGCTAAGAGACGTGCAAAAGGGTGACTGATCGGATTGCATATGCTTGCATATGGCAAGCCGGACAGGCACACTTTTATAGGGCGACAGCCCTACATGAGCAAGAAGCAGCGTAAGCTGCGAATTGCGAATGAAACGGCTCGTATAGAGAGAATGCGCTGGCCCACATGAGCAAGAAGCGACGTAAGGAGCGGATTGCGAATGAGCATGGCGTATTTATAAGGAGAACATACATGAGCGATTTAACCGGATTATCCGCTTACACAGACTATATGACAGATACGAACCGCGTGGTCAGCGAGAAGCTGCAGCAGACATTGCAGAATGCAGATCAGTCGGCTAAGCAGAAGGAGAGCGATGCGCTCTTTGATGCCTGCAAGCAGTTTGAGGCTTATCTGTGGGAGCAGGTCTATAAAGAAATGCAGAAAACGGTGGACATCTTCGGAGATGATGAGGATGGCTATGCATCCAATATGGTGGATTATTTTAAAGATTCTGTCATCCAGCAGATTTCGGAGCAGACTGCGACGCAGGGTTCTAACTCCCTGGCACAGATGTTATACGAACAGGCAAAGATTAACTACGGACTCTGATTTTTCTATATTCACATAGCAGACGCAGACTGCCTAAGCTGCGTCCGGGTCAAGAGGTTTTATGGAGACCATCAAAGGTTTTATCGAACACATTATTTACCGCAATAAGGACAATGGGTATACGGTATTAAATCTTCTCACGCAGGAGGACGAACTCACCTGCGTGGGTTTTTTTAAGACTATGGATCAGGGAGAAACCATCGAAGCGCAGGGGGAGTATACCACACATCAGGTATACGGCAGGCAGTTTAAGATTGAAAGTTATCAGATCCTGCCGCCAAACGACGTGGTGAGCGTGGAGAGATATCTTGCCTCCGGCGCTGTGAAGGGAGTCGGGGAGGCGTTAGCCAAGCGGATCGTCAAGGCTTTTGGCGCGGACACCTACCGCATTATTGAGGAGGAGCCGGAACGCCTGGCGGAGGTAAAGGGGATCAGTCTGCGGGGCGCTCGCGAGATCGCGGCTTCTCTCTATGAAAAAAGAGATGCCAGGGATGCCATGACCTTTCTGCAGGGCTATGGTATATCCAATACGCTGGCGCTGCGCATCTATGAGACCTATGGTATGGGACTTTACGGGATCTTGCGGGAAAATCCTTATCGTCTGGCAGAGGATGTGCAGGGTATCGGCTTTCGCATTGCGGATGAGATCGCGGCGAAGATTGGGATCCACACCGATTCGGATTATCGGATCAGGAGCGGACTACTCTATACGCTGCAGCAGGCGGGCGGAGAGGGACATTGTTATCTGCCGGCGAAAGAGCTTCTTGCCAGAGCGGGAGAACTTTTGGAGATCGAGCCGTCTTTGATGGAACCGCAGCTTCAGAATCTTGCGATGGATAAGAAGCTGGTGATTAAAATGCCCGTGCCGCCGGAGACGGAGCGCAGGGTATACGCTTCCCGCTTTTATTATGCAGAGCTGAGCTGCGCGCAGATGCTCCACGATCTGAATGTATCGGAGGAGCTGCTGCCCGCCGAGGAGGAAGCATTATTACATAAGATAGATCAGGTGGAGGCGCAGCTGGGAATCGCCCTGGATACACTGCAGAAGCGTTCTGTGCTGGAGAGTGTGCGCAACGGTGTGTTCATTCTCTCGGGCGGCCCGGGCACCGGGAAAACGACCACCATCAACGCCATCATCCACTATTTCCGCGCACAGGGAATGGATATTAATCTGGCGGCGCCTACGGGCAGGGCAGCGAAGCGAATGACAGAGGCGACAGGATACGAGGCGCGCACCTTACATCGGCTTCTGGAACTGTCCGGAGCTGCGGCGCTGGAAGGAAAGACGGCGCGTTTCGAGCGCAATGAGGAAAATCCGTTGGAGGCGGATGTGATCATCGTGGACGAAATGTCCATGGTGGATATTTTCCTCTTTCAGTCGCTCTTAAAGGCCATCTCCGTGGGCACGCGGCTGATCATGGTGGGAGACGTCAATCAGCTTCCCTCTGTGGGGCCGGGACAGGTACTACAGGATCTCATCGAAAGCCGGGCGTTTCAGACAGTGAAGCTGGAAAAGATATTCCGGCAGGCGCAGGAGAGCGATATCGTCCTGAATGCCCACAGGATCCATGCGGGCGAGGAATTGACTCTGGATAATAAGAGCAAAGACTTTTTCTTTCTGGAAAGAAATGACACTGATGTCATATACAAACATATGATCCAGCTGATTCTGGAGAAACTGCCGCGCTATGTGAATGCGGAGCCTTACGATATACAGGTGCTCACCCCCATGCGCAAGGGCAAACTCGGCGTGGAGACACTAAATGGTATCCTGCAAAAATACCTGAATCCGCCGGACAGTTCAAAGAGAGAATACCAGTCCGGAGAAACGCTCCTGCGCGAAGGGGATAAGGTGATGCAGATCAAGAATAACTATCAGCTTGCCTGGGAGGTGGTGAGCCGCTATCATATTCCCATAGATCAGGGTATGGGAATCTTTAACGGGGATATCGGTATTATCCGCACGATCGACGAGTACGCAAGAGAGTTGGTTGTGGAGTTTGACGAGCACAGGCGTGTTACCTATCCTTTCGGAAATCTGGACGAGATCGAGCTGGCCTATGCCGTCACCATACATAAATCTCAGGGCAGCGAGTATCCAGCGGTTATCATGCCCCTGCTTACAGGACCCCATATGCTCTTTAACCGGAATCTTCTCTATACGGGGGTTACGAGAGCCAAGACCTGCGTCACTATTCTTGGCAGCCGTGCCACTCTGCAGGAAATGATCGCAAACAATCGGGAAAACCGACGCTATACAGGATTTTCCGAACAAATTGAAATTACAGGAAAGGACCTTTCATGATCTCATTTCTGAACACACTTCTGACATGGCTCTATCCTCGCCGATGTCCTGTCTGCGACGAGCCGGTCAAGCCTTATCATGCCTTGATCTGCAATGACTGTGCCGGCGTGCCTGCGCTGGTCAAGCCGCCTTTTTGCATGAAATGCGGCAAGCATCTGACAAGGGAGGAGAAGGAATACTGCAGCGACTGCGCGTCACACAAACATTTCTATGATCGTGGCAGGGCGCTGTTTTCCTATAAAAGCGTTTCCGACTCCATCGCACGCTTTAAATACCGTGGCAGGCAGGAGTATGCAGCCTATTATGCTGTCCGTATGACGGAGGAATTGTCCGGTTTTATCCGTGACTGCCGGGCGGACGCTCTCATACCTGTTCCTCTCCACAAAAGCAAGCTGAGAACCAGAGGATATAACCAGGCAGAGGTTCTTGCAGAAGAGCTTTCTGTCCTGACAGGAATTCCCATGTTTCCGGATTTGATCGAGAGAGTGGAAAAAACGGCGCCTATGAAAGATTTATCTGCCGCAGAGAGACAAAATAATTTGAAAAGGGCTTTCAAAATCCGTCGTAATGATGTAAAATTAAGTACGATTATAATTATCGATGACATATACACGACGGGCAGTACCATAGACGCCGTAAGTCGTGAGCTTAAGAGGGCAGGTGTGCAACGGATTTATTTTCTGACCCTTGCCATCGGAAGGGGCACCTGAGAGAATCAGACTAAGGGAGGATAGGATATGAATGTAAGAAACTGTAGAAAATGCGGCAATCTCTTTAACTATGTTTCCGGACCGCCGATCTGCATACCGTGCAGAGAGAAGATGGAAGCGAAATTCCAGGAAGTGAAAAAGTACATTCAGGATAATGGCCATGCGTCGATTCCTGAGGTGGCGGAGGCCTGCGATGTATCTACGAACCAGATTCATCAGTGGCTTCGCGAGGAGCGTCTGGAGCTGAGCGCCGAATCCGGCGTTACGCTTACCTGTGAAAACTGCGGAGCGGCTATCATGACAGGACGTTTCTGTGCGAAGTGTAAGAACACTATGGCGAATGAGCTGGGAAACAGCATCAGGAAACCCGAACCGCCCAAGGTGGCTAAGAAGGATACCAAGGAAAATCCGAAGATGCGTTTCCTGAATTGATCCGTTTCGAAAATTGGAGAAGCTTTATGTTAAATGAAGAAAGGGTCGTTCTGATGACCAAGATGGCTTCCTATGAAGCCCGCGAGGGGAAGAAAAATCTCGCCATAGGAAGCTTTTTTCGGAACGATTATATAGGCTGGCAGGTGCTTAAATCTATTATAAGTGCAACCATCGCATTTGTAGTGGTTTTTGCTATGTACATTTTTTATGATTTTGAGGTTTTTATGACAGAGATCTATAAGATGGATCTTCTGGAATTTGCGAAAAATGTTCTGTTCTTTTATCTGGGGACGGTAAGCGCTTATGCTGTTATCTCCTATGTGGTCTACACAGTCAGGTACAGCAGGGCGAGAAAGAGTCTGCGGACATATTATATGAACCTGAGCAAACTTTCCGCGATGTATAAAAAAGAACATGAACGATAAAAGGATTGACTTACAATGACTACTTTACTGGTTATAAAACAGATACTCATGATGATATACAGTAAATACGAGGTGTACATCACGCCGCTTTTGAAGTTCTTTCTGGCGCTTGTGACACTTCTTCTGATCAATTCCAGACTGGGATATATGGAGTCTGTCACCAAGATGACCGTGGTATTGATCGTGGCTCTTATGTGTTCCTTCATGCCGATGAATTTTATCGTCCTGATGGGCGCGGTTTTTGTGCTCCTGCATCTCTACACTTTCAGCATGGAGTGTGCCGCGGTGATAGGCGCGGGATTTTTACTGCTTTTTCTGCTGTATCTTCGGTTTTCGCCGAAAGACACGCTGGTGGTGGTGCTGATGCCGATCTGTTTCCTTTTGCGGATTCCCTATGTGCTTCCCATTTCCATGGGCCTGGTGGGAACGCCTGCGTCGGCTGTCTCGGTGGCCTGCGGCGTGATCGTTTATTATATGCTTCACTATGTAACGCAGAATGCGACGGCAATCGCGGCCATGACAGATGAGGAGACTGCGGCCAAATTCCGGTACATCATCGACGGATTATTAAAAAATCGGGAGATGGTGGTGATGATAGCGGCATTTGCCATCACGGTGATCATCGTGTATCTGTTAAGGCGTCTGAGCATGGATTATGCGTGGACCATCGCCATGACAGCAGGGGCAGTGGTGAATATCATGGTACTGTTGGTGGGAGACCTGATCTTTGACATAAATCTGTCGCTGCTCAGCGTGATCCTGGGAACGATCCTATCCTTCCTGATCGTGCTGGTATTGCAGTTTTTTGTGTTTTATGTGGATTATAGTCGAACGGAAAAAGTACAATTTGAAGATGATGAATACTATTATTATGTTAAGGCGGTGCCGAAGGTCACCGTGGCGCGGCCGGAGAAAAAGGTAAAGCAGATCAATTCTGCCAGAACCTCTTCCGGAAGGGGTGCAAGATCGACGCACCAATAGAGAACAGTATAAAAGGCAGGTGATGAGAGATGGAACAACTGAATAACTGGATTGGGGTCTATCTCGCAAAACTGCATATGCCCACGATTCACTGGAATGACGTGGCGGAGATCATCATCCTGACCTTTGTGGCATATCACATTCTTGTATGGATTAAAAATACAAGGGCATGGGCGCTCTTAAAGGGCGTTATCGTGATTCTTATCTTTATCATAATCGC
>CAZUZZ010000042.1:0-9706 GCA_964625055.1 uncultured Bacteroides sp.
GCATAATGGGATCTAAGCCGCTGGTAGCCTCGTCTAAAATCAGCAATTGCGGATGATGGGCAAGCGCCGCAGCAATCGCCAGTTTCATCGTCATACCACGGGAATAGTGCTTAATCCTCTGCCTCGGCGGCAATTGAAAATCTTTTGAATATCTACGAAACAGTTTATCGTCCCAGTTTGTATAAACTCCCTGCATAATCTTAGATAATTGCTCTGCGGTCTAATGCCCAGGAAAGTTGTCACCATCATAGACGACACCTATTTTCTCTCTGATATCTGTATCAGCATCCAGCATTTCCCTGCCAAACAGCTTTACGCTGCCCCCGTCTTTTGCGATCGTATTTAAAATACAGCCGATCGTCGTAGTTTTGCCCGCGCCGTTTTCCCCGACAAAGCCCAGGATTGCTCCATAAGGCAATGAAAAAGACACATGATCTAATGTAAAATTTGACTTTGTAAAGGTTTTGGAAATTTGCTGTAATTCTAAAATATTCTCCATGCTATTCGTCCTCCAGATAAAACAGTGCCAACAATTCTGACAGTTTTTCGAGTGAAATATTATTCATTCGGCCAATTTCGGCGGCAGCTTGTAAATGCTCCTCCGCAATGCGCTGCTGTTCTTCTTGATAAAACTCTTTGTTCTGTGCCGATACAAAACTTCCTCTGCCGACAGTCGTTTCGATAAAACCGTCCCTCTGCAAGTCTTCATAGGCTTTTTGAACGGTAATGACGCTTACATGAATTGATTTTGCCAAAGCCCGCATGGAAGGGATTGCTTCACCGGCTTGCAATTCGCCGCTCATGATCATTGCCTTGATCTGTGATGTGATTTGTTCATAAATCGGTTTGTTGGCATTGTTACTGATAATGATTTCCACAATACATTACCTCTATCACTAAAGTGTACTTAATGTACAAGTACATTATAACACCATTTCTCTATTTGTCAATTCTGTTCGATTGCAAGCAGAGAAAAGGACGCAAACCTTTCGGTTTCCGTCCTTTTCTCGTAACACCCCAATGATAATGTCTGCTAAAATTATGCAACAGCATAGATGGATAACCCGACGAAAATTAGAATCGTCACCAGCGTCCCCATAGAGAGCGTAGTAGAAATATAGATACCCTCTGACTCCACATCGGCGTACAATGGAATGATAAACGGCGCCGGGAGGGAGAAAAGCAGGATCATCGCCATAAAGAGATTCTTGTCGAAGGGAACGATCTGGAAAACCAGCAGGGCTGCCACACACAGAAGCGCTCCCATCACAACCGTTCTAAAGAGAATCGTCTTAAGCACGGGACCGATCAGATCTTTTCTCATAGAAAGTTCATAGCCGACGATGATCAGGATCATGCTCGAAGTGGGAATCGTGATGATCTCGATGGTCTCTGTGAAGATACCGCCCACAGCTGAGTTGGTGATCAGATTTCCCAGCCCTGTAATACCCACGATGATTCCCAAAACAACACCCCGAAAGGCAGGATTTTTACACATTTCCTTGAGCATAGCGCCCAGAGTCGGTTTTTGTCCCGTAGCATTTTTCAAAAGTGTCAGGTACACTGTGTACACGAATAGAACCTGTCCCAGATCCACAGTAGCCATATAGGAAAGCTGGTCTGATCCGGCTAAGAGACCGTACAGCGCATAGCCCAGCATACCGACTTCAAAACCGGACAGCAGATAGGGCATAAGCTTGGAATTCGGTACAAAGCGATTTAACAGATGGCCACATCCTAATGCCAGCGCGCAGCTGATAAAGACAACGCTGAACATGAGCAGGCTGTCGAGGGAATAGGTTGTAGCGTAAAAAGCTTTGAACAGTACTACCGGCAGGGTGATATTTGAGATCACGCTCTTGATCCCGTTAAGGCCGTCCTTAGTAAGGATGCCGGACACACGGCAGAAGTAGCCGATCAGGATCATGATGACAACGGGCAGCACCATTTCCAAAACGGATAATGTCTGTGTCATAAGCTTAATCGACCTCCACCTTGTCTACCTCCTGATAGGGAGCCAGAGTAGAAACCATTTTCACGACTCCGTTGGACCGATTGATCACATAATGTACCTCCTTGGGCTCAATATGAATCAGCTGCCCGGCCTTCAGGGTGTGGCATACACCGTCCACCTCGATATCCACTTCCCCCTCCAGAATGAAAAAGTTTTCTTCCATAATGTTGTGATAGTGTGCCTTGAAATCCTGACCTGCATTGAACTGCACCAGGGCAAAATTAGATCTGGGACCTTTCATCAGGTACTTGGGACCGCTGTCACCGAAGCGATATTCTTTTTCATTTTCATCAATAATAAACATTTATTTATCCTCCTTGTGTTGTGTTATATAGCACTAAAAATGCGATAGTTGTTAGACGCCCGGTGCTGACCACATATTTTTGGTGAGCCCTTCGTTGGCGAGTTCGAGCTGCGCAGCGTATACCTTGCGCCATTTATCGTAGAGATCCTGATATACCTTTGCGTTTTCTGCGTTCGGATAATAGGTCTTTTCGATCTTTACAACTTTCTTCATCGTCTCCTCAATGTCAGTGTAGATGCCCACACCCTTTCCGGCCAGAATAGCGGCGCCGAGGGCGGTTGCTTCCTTTACCTGAGGTACGTGTACGGGAATGTTCAATACATCCGATACGATCTGGCACCAGAGGGGACTCTTGGATGCGCCGGAGGCAAAGATGATCTCCTTGGGGAACTCCCCGGTAACGGATGCCACCAGCTCGATATTTCCTTTCGTGGCCATAGCGGAATTTTCCATGATCGCACGGTAGAAAGTATAGCGGTTAAATTTGTCGGGATCCAGTGCAAAATTCGTAAAGGTAGGAGCCGCGTGTTTCCAGCAGATGTAGTTCATTACATCGGAAAAGGTACAGTACATACCGTAGCAGCCCGCAGGAATTTTGGACGCCTCCTCATTCATCAGGTCGTAAGTGTCACGGCCTGTTTCCTTGGCAAGCTGTTTTTCCTTTTGGCAGAAAGCGTCGCGGTACCACCTCATGACAAGACCAGGATAGAAAGCCAGAGCCTCATACTGCCACAGATCGGGAAGAGCATGGCAGTTTACACGTACCCGGCAATCGTCGTCGGTTTTCGGTACGTTTGTGTTGTACTCAAACTGCCAGAAGCTGCCGCCGAAAACAGCGCCCTGCGAAGAGGATACCAATCCAACGCCGATACAGCCGAGCTGTGCGTCGCCGCCGCCGGCTACTACAGGGATGCCTTCCACAAGACCTGTGATCTCTGCGGCTTCCTTTGTCACGTTGGCAACGATGGTGCCGCTCTCGTAAACCTTCGGGAAGATGTCGGATTTCAAACCGCATTTTTCCATGATGGAATGATCCCAGTCTCTCGTGGAGAGATCAAAGATACCGGTGGTGGAGCCGTTGCTGGGCTCGATGGACATAACGCCTGTCAGTTTCAGGATCAGCCAGTCGTTGAACATACCCACATAGGCAGTCTTATCGTAAACCTCAGGCATTTTGTTCTTGACCCAGAGAATGCGGGGCAGCGCTCCCAACGCATAGGTCTGACCGGAAACTTTATAAATTTCCCGCTCCAGATCAGGAGACTTGCGGATCAGCTCTACAACCTCGTCGTCCGAGCGGGCATCCACATTGGCGCAGGCCCAGATTTCGTTGTAATCCTTGTCGTACAGGACAATACCCTCGCGCATACACGTGGTGGAGATCGCTGCGATCTCAGCAGGATCAATGCCTGTCTCCTTCAGGACATCGCGGATACAGCCGCAGGTCAGATCCCAGTTATGTACCCAGTCAAAGTCCATGGAACCGGGGAAGCGGGGATCCTCCTTGTGTTCCCATTCCTGCTGGGACACGCCGATCTGGTTCCCCTCCAGATCGAAGAGTACGGCCCGGACACTGCCGGTGCCTGCATCAAGAGCCATTAAATACTTTCCCATTGCAATACCTCCTGTTTGATATAAATGATGTATATTCCGTAAAGCTATTCCGAATGTTTGCTTTCGTCTCTGCACAGCCGCTCAGCTGTCTCCTCGTCGGTGATCAAAATATCCAGATAACCGCCCATCAAAGCCGCATGGATTGCAGCAAGCTTATGTTTTCCGGCAGCCACACCGATCACGTTTTCGAGCTCCTTTAGTTTGCCAAGAGGCACGCTGACAAGCCGGGAGTCCACAGCGGTATCTATCAGATTGCCGTTTTGATCGATGAAGTGACAGATCACATCCCCTACAGCGCCCTTCATGGCAAGCAGTCGGAAATCACTGGGCGCCAGGATAGAGGATTTCACGATCGTGGCGGAGTCGTCCATGCCGCCGATGCCAACTACGGTCATACTCGCCAGGCTGATCATATCTGTGACTTCCTGTACGGAGCGCTCCTGTTTGATCGCATCCGCCATCTGTGCCGAGGACATGATGATCGGGGAGGGAATCAGATACAGCTTCGCGTTGAAGATGTTAGATTCCGATTTCGGCAGATAATACCCCACGCCGCCGGTTAAGGACACGAAGGAAACGGCAGTCTCCAGATTTTTGGAAAGGTACTCGATGGTTCTGGAGGTGGTATCGCCGTAACCGAAATTTATGTAGGAGTTCTCCCTTACATGATTGGCAATATAAATGGATGCTGCTTTGGCGATGGTATCGTTGGTGTCGGCGCTGTTTGGATTGGTAGGTACTGTGTAACAGTCCCGCAGATGATATTTCTCCATCAGCCTGGTTTCCAGCTCCCGCCTCGTATCAAAGGAGGAGGAAATGCGAAATTGTACGACGCCTGACTGTCTGGCTTTCTCCAAAAGCTTGATCACCCGCATACGGGTGATGCCGAGCTGATCGGCGATTGCCTGCTGCGTCATATTTTCCATATAATAATACCAGGCGATCTTTATCATGAGGTTTTTCTCATAGTCGGTCGCTGCGTCGAACATGGCACTCCCCTTTACTCTTTAGCACAAAAGTTTTAAGTCGAATCAAATGTATCTTTAGGAACAGTATAGCAATCGGGATGACAAATGTCAATGTGTAATGACATAAATTGCAAAAAAGCTTTTTGGTATTGACAAATACCGTCATCTCACTTATGATATTTTTACGGAACAAAATTTTTTTGCTCACACAAATGTCGCTTTTACAAGTGGGGGAAGCAGTATGCAGAAAACACAAACTTTGTTGTCCGTTCAGAATATAGAGAAATCTTTTGGTTTGAACCGTGTTCTGAAAGGGATCAATTTAGAACTGAGCGCCGGCGAGGTGCTTTCCTTAATAGGAGGGAACGGAGCCGGGAAAAGTACGTTGATGAAGATCATCATGGGAATTTATCAGCAGGATGCCGGTACGATACGGATCAAGGATCAGGAAGTGAATCTGAATAAGCCCTCTGTAGCGCTGGCACATGGCATTTATATGGTTCCCCAGGAACCGATGCTGTTTCCTAATATGACGGTAGAAGAGAACATCATCATGGGATTTGATGAAAAGCAGGCGGAGCTGCATAAGCGTCTGGTGGAGCGTATCGCCGAGGTGGGATGGGAACTTGACCTGAATCGGAAGGCGGGAAGCCTTTCGATCGCGGAACAGCAGTTGGTTGAGATTTTGAGAGGTCTTTTGCGAAATGCAGAGATATTGATTCTGGATGAGCCCACCAGTGCCCTGACTTTTGACGAGGTACAGAGCTTGTTTAAGTGTGTGAACGATCTTCGTTCCAAGGGAATCGGCATTATCTATATCACGCATCGTCTGACGGAGGTTTTTGAGATATCTACTCATGTGGCGATCATGCGCGACGGTGTGATCACGTTGAGCGGCGAGGTTGGTGAGTTTACGAAGGAAGCGCTTGTGAAGGGCCTTCTGCCTCCTAATAAAGAAGAGAAGACGGGGGATAGCGATAAGGGCGGAAGCAGCGCCCATATGATCGATTATACGAAAGCGCCGGTGCTGGAGCTGCAGCATTTCAGCGGCTATGGATTTAATGATATTTCCCTGAAGCTGTATCCGGGAGAAATTCTGGGCGTAGCGGGCGTGGTGGGAGCCGGGCGGACCGAGCTTGCGACCACGATCTTCGGACGGGATAAGGTGCTTGGCGGCAAGGTGCTTCTGGATGGGAAGGACATCACGGGACTCTCCACGAAGAAGGTGGTGGAGGCAGGGCTTAACTATGTGCCGGAGGATCGTCATCTTCATGGTCTGTTTAAGATCGCGGATGTGGCGGTGAACACGACATCTGCTTTTCTGCCGGATAAGTCCATGGGTAAGTTCCTTTTGAATAAGAAAAAAGAGCGTGAGGTCACACAGAAATACATAGACGATTTCCGTATTAAGGTGACCGGGCAGTCCCAGATGACGGGAAGCCTGTCGGGTGGAAATCAGCAGAAGATCGTGATCGGAAGAAGTCTTTCTACGACTCCGAAGGTGGTCATACTGGATGAGCCGACCCGAGGAATTGACGCGGGAGCCCGCGGCGACGTGTATGCGATCATTCATCAGCTGAGAAAACAGGGTGTGTCTGTACTGTTGATATCCTCTGATATGGAAGAAATCGTAGAGCTGTCTGATAGAGCGGTGTCCGTGTTCCAGGGGCGCATCAATGCGGAACTCACAAAAGAGGAGATCAACCAGGATAATCTTATGGCGGCAGCCTTTGATGTAAAGCAAGAGAAAGAGGTGAGTGCATGAAGACCGTAAAGAAGCTCACGAAAGCACGTGAGGCGAGTAGCCTATTGTTTCTGGTTGTCCTGTTTGCCATAGTCGGTTGTATCAATCCGGACTTTTTGGCGCCTTCCAGTATCATGGCCTGCTTTAATGACAGTGTGGTATTTACTCTTTTGGCGGTAGGTATGGCCTTTGCCATATTTATCGGTGAGATCGATGTGTCTATCGGTTCCAATCTGGGTTTTTCGGCGGCGGTCGTAGGTTCCATGTTGCGAGACGGTCACAGCCCGGTTCTGGCATTTGCGACAGGTATACTGATCGGCGTGCTGGTTGGCCTGTTTAACGGTTGGGGCGTTGCGGTGTTAAAGATTCCTTCTCTGGTTTTTACGCTGGGAACAAACGGCATCCTGCGGGGTATGATCTTCCTGTACACAGGCGGTGCATGGGTAGAGAATCTTCCGCCGGCGTTTACGGCGTATTCTTCTAAACCTCTGATCAGTAATCTGACTGTATATTATACAGTGGTGATCGCAGCGGTTATTGTGATACATATTCTTCTGACGAGAACAAAAAGAGGTAAATATTTCATAGCAGTCGGTGATAATGAGGGCGGTGCGACTCTGGTAGGTATTCCTGCCACACGGACAAAGGTGCTGGCCTATGTGTTTTGCGGCATTTTTGCATCCATAGCCGGTATCATCTATGCATCCCGTATCGGATTTATCACCGTTATTGCCGGAAACGGTTATGAGATGAAGGCAGTGGCAGCCTGCGTGATCGGCGGTATCAGTTTGACAGGTGGTCTTGGCAGTGTGATCGGTGCCGCCATTGGGGCGGTCATCATGTCCAGTGTCAGCCGTATCCTGGTATTTATGGGATTTTCTTCCGATTACGATAACACGATCACGGGTCTTATGCTGATTACGATCGTTGTGTTGGATGCACTTTTACAGAGGCATTCGGCTGAACGGATCAGGCGGGAACGTCTGACAAACAGAGCCGCGAACGCTGTGCAAGAGGGAGGAGAGCAGGCATGAAAAAGAGTATAAAATCCTTCTTTAACTGGGATATGTTTCTTCTCTGTGTATTGATTTTGGAGTTTATCATTTTCGGCGCGAAGAATCCTAAATTTCTGATGCCGAGAGTGCTTCTGGCAAGTGTAAACGATTTTATAGCTATTTGTATTATTTCGCTGTTCGTAACCTTTGTTATGATAACGGGCGGTATTGATATCCAGGCGGCCTCGATCGTGGGCCTTACCTCCATCATTATCGGTGTGGCATGGCAGGACGGCGGTATGAATGTCTGGGTGGCGGCGCTTTTGGCAGTTGTAGCGGCAGCTCTTTGCGGCGCGCTTTCCGGGTTTTTTATCGCCTACTGTAATGTACAGCCGATGGTGATCACGCTGGGCGGAAGCTTCCTATACGCGGGCTTTGCGCTTTTGGTCTCGAACCTATCAGCGACGGAGGCGTACAAGGGCATCAGTGGTTTCCCGGACAGCTTTAAGGCGATATCCAAGCTGAAACTTTTTGGAGTGATTCCCAGCCAGTTGATTCTTTTTGCGGTATTGACGATCATAGCTTATCTGCTTCTGCATAAGTCCAAATACGGTCGAAGCGTATTTTTGGTAGGAATCAACCAGAAGGCGGCAGAGTATTCGGGAATTAATACGAGACTGGTGATTATGAGTACCTATATTTTATCGGCGATCAGCGCGTCGATTGCGGGCATCATGCTCACTTCCTATCTGGGAACGTCCAAGAGTGATCTGGGTTCCAACCTGACGCTGAATATTATCACTGCGGTTGTGTTGGGTGGTACGCTCAGTACAGGCGGAAAGGGAAGCGCCATTGGTACAGCGCTGGCGTCTCTCGTCATCGGTATTTTGCGGTTCGGCCTTCCACTCTGCTTTAAGGTGAACACCCAGTATCTGGATGTGCCGGTGGGACTTCTGTTGATCGTAGTCGTCGTAGGACGCGCGATCGCATCTTCCCCGAAGACGGCGGTATTTTTAAAACGATTCCAAAAGGGATAGACTAAAATTGTTATTCAGAGCGTATTGCAAAGTGTGATTCGCTTTTGGATATAATAAATAAGGAGGAAAAAGATATGAAAATGAAAAAGGTTATGTCACTTGCGTTAGCGATGTCTATGGTATTCACCATGACAGCGTGTGGCGGCGGAGCAGCAGAGGCACCTGCACAGGAGGCTCCCGCAGCAGAGGAAGCACCTGCGGCAGAGGAGGCACCTGCAGCAGAAGCACCTGCAGCAGACACAGCAGCAGGCGGAGATGTGGCTGGTAAGACGGTAGTATTTATTCCGAAGCTTACAGGTAATGCATTCTTCGAGGCAGCTAATGACGGCGCGCAGAAGTATGCGGCTGATTGGGGAATCACAGTAGATTATCAGGGTAGCGCTACAGCAAGCGCAGCTGATCAGGTACAGGTAATCAATAACGCAGTAGCAAGCGGCGCTGATGCAATCTGCATTTCTACTGTAGATGCGGCAGGCGTGAGAGACGCTCTTCTGGCTGCATCCGATGCAGGTGTTGCAGTTTGTACATGGGACTCCGACGCTGAGTCTGATGCGCGTGCACTGATGGTATCTCAGGGTACTCCTGAGGTGCTCGGTCAGATGCTGGTTGATATGTCTGTTGACGCACTCACAAAGCGTGGTGTGGATCCTGCAAATGATGAAGTGAAGTATGTATGGCACTACTCTCAGGCAACTGTTACAGACCAGAACTCCTGGCAGGTAGCAGGTGAGAAGATCATCGCTGAGAAGTATCCTAACTGGGTAAAGGTTGCAGACAACTACTACTCCGAGCAGGACGCTGAGAAGGCCGTTTCCACTGGCGCGGCTATCTTAGATGCTTATGCTGATATCGACCTGATCATCTGTAACGACTCTACCGCTCTTCCTGGCCAGTTAAAGGCTGCACAGAACAAGGGCCTTGGCAAGGATGATGTTACTATCACAGGCTTCGCAAGCCCGATGTCCATCAAAGAGTACTGCGACGCTGACGTTCTGTATGAGTGGGGTCTCTGGGATTGTGGTATCCAGGG
>CAZUZZ010000043.1:0-3005 GCA_964625055.1 uncultured Bacteroides sp.
ATGGTAGAGGTTGCAAATGGACTCTAAGCGGATGAGACGTGCGATGTTCCTCATGATAGGTATGTTTGTGGCGGCGTTTGCGGTGCTTGTGATCGCCAATCTGGATACGGTGAAGTATAAGCTTGGATTGGCCGAAAAGCCGCGGCAGCAGGAGGAAGTCGTTCAGGAAACTGAAGAGAGTGAAACGGCGGGCGGACAGATCGGGGGCAATCTGAATGCCTTTCTGGGAGATGAGACTTTTTTTGATCAGGAGGCCAGATTTAAGAGTATCGAGTCTTACGCCGGCAGAAATGTGTCCCTTATGATGAGCTCTGTTGCCAAGGATCTGCGCATTATGGTGGTGGACAGTGTTGGGCGGCTTGTGACGGGGACGGATTTCACGATCAATATCCAGGGAGTGGGAGAATACACGGATCTGGATAAAGACGGCGTGATCTATGTGGACGGACTGCGCTCCGGGGAGTACAGTGTATCGCTCAATGAGCAGGACGGCTTTCGCGTGCCGAACACCATCACCACGATCCAGGTACGGCAGGATATCGAATATCGTGTGATCGACAATATCGAGTATCTGATGCTGACGGAGGATGATATCGATCCGGAGAAGGAGGATAAGGCGGTCAACGGTGCGGCGGAGGATGCAGACGGCACGGAGAACATGGAGCTGCAGTTTGACAACGGCAGTGCCAGACTTGGTATTGATGTGTCTAAGTGGAATCAGGAGATTGACTGGGAAGCTGTGAAGAATGCGGGGGTTGAGTTTGCCATCATCCGCTGCGGCTATCGTGGCGCCTCCACCGGAGCGCTGGTCATCGATCCCAGATATAAAGAGAATATAGAGGGAGCCATCGAAGCGGGAATTCCCGTAGGCGTTTACTTCTTCACCCAGGCATTAGATGAGGTGGAGGCTGTGGAGGAGGCTTCCATGGTGATCCGATTGATCGAGGAATATGATGTGGACTACCCCGTGTTCCTGGATAGTGAAAGCGCCGGCGGACGGGGGCGGGCGGACGGCCTGGACAATGACGAGCGTACGAGCGCGCACAGGGCCTTTTTGCAGACGATTCAGGCGGCGGGCTATGAGACGGGCGTTTACGCCTCCCGCAACTGGTTGAAAGACAGATTAGATATGACACGACTGTCAAATTACAGGATCTGGCTGGCGGAGTATGCGGAGGCGCCGACCTATGACGAATATTATTACCATATGTGGCAGTATACTTCCAAAGGTACGGTGGATGGCATATCCACCAATGTGGACTTGAATCTGTGTTATATGAATATTGATACTTCCATCAATCATGCGCGGAGCGCTGCGGGGTATTCAGGTGTGGTAAACGGCGACAGCGGTAACGTGCCTGTCGGCGATGATTAGCAGGAAAGGCAGGAAATAGAGAATGGGAAAAATAACAGTGGAGACGTGCGAAATTGAGGGCCTTAAGGTGATCACTCCGACAGTGTTTGGAGATAACAGGGGCTATTTTATGGAGACCTACCACTATGAGGATTATAAGGCGGCAGGGATCGATCAGGTCTTCGTGCAGGACAACCAGTCCTCCTCCTGTAAGGGAGTGCTTCGCGGCCTTCATTTCCAGATAAACTATCCTCAGGATAAGCTGGTACGCGTGATTTCCGGGGAAGTGTTTGATGTGGCGGTGGATCTGAGAAAGGGTTCGCAGACCTATGGCAAATGGTATGGCGTAAAGCTCTCTGCGGAGAACAAGAAGCAGTTCTTTATCCCGAAAGATTTTGCCCACGGTTTTCTGGTGCTGTCGGATTATGCGGAGTTTGCTTATAAATGCACGGATTTTTATCACCCTAACGATGAGGACGGCATTCTCTGGAACGATCCGGAAATAGGGATCGACTGGCCGATTCCTGAGGGAATGGAGCTCATTATGTCCGAGAAAGATTCGAAGTGGGAGGGGTTTTCAGCGTTTACGGCAAAGTACCGCTGAATGCGGCCCAAGGGACAGTGGCATGAGTACAATTATGACAGAAAAGAAAAAAGAGAAAAAAAGCTTTCCTAAGTCCGCAGCGATCATGATATTCTGGGGGCTTGGTCTGCTTTTGGCGCTGGTGCTCGTGATGCACCACAATCCGCTGGCGGATCAGGTGACAGAGCAGATGAAGAAAGTCAGCGGCTGTGTGCTGATTGCTTTTACCTGCATTATTTTTACGATCTACTATGAGAGGATCGTGACCATTCCGGTGGAGCTCTTTCAGAGCAGGGGGCTGATCTGGAAGCTGGCGAAGAATGATTTTAAGAAGCGCTATGCGGGCTCCTATCTGGGCATTGTATGGGCGCTTGCCCAGCCGGTGGTCACGGTGCTGATGTACTGGATCGTGTTTGATAAGGTTTTTGAGGCGAGAGTGGAATTTGTAGCGGCAAACGGTGAGGCGCCTCCCTATGTGCTGTATCTGATGGCGGGTCTGGTGCCCTGGTTCTATTTTTCTGAGGCGATTTCGCAGGGAACCATGGCGTTAGTGGAATACAGCTATCTGGTAAAGAAGGTAGTGTTTAACATCAGTATCCTGCCCATTATCAAGGTCATTGCGGCTACCTTCATTCATGTGTTTTTTGTGGGAATATTGCTGATCGTGGCAGTATGCTACGGCTATACGCCCTCTATATACACTATACAGATCGTTTACTACAGTGTTTGTCTCCTGCTCTTTGTCCTGGGGCTGAGTTACCTGACCAGTGCGCTGGTAGTCTTTATCAGGGATCTGCAGCAGGTGATCAGCATAGCGCTCCAGATCGGTATGTGGGCGACGCCGATCATGTGGAATATCAATATGCTGCCCAGCGATAATATGAAGACACTCTTCAAGCTGAATCCCCTGGTCTATGTCGTGAACGGGTATCGAAGCGCGATCTTTGAGGAAGTATGGTTCTGGGAGCATTTTTATTCTTCCACCTATTTTTGGATCTTCACGATCAGTATGTTCTGTATCGGAACGCTGGTGTTCAGAAGGATGCGCGTTCACTTCGCGGACGTATT
>CAZUZZ010000043.1:3105-9625 GCA_964625055.1 uncultured Bacteroides sp.
AAGGAAAAAATATGGAAAACATTGCGATTCAGGTTACAGACTTGGAAAAAGTATATAAGCTCTACGACAAGCCCTCGGACAGATTGAAGGAGGCGCTGCGCCTTGGCAAGGGAAAGCGCCACACCGAGCATCGTGCCCTGAAAGGGGTCAATATGACCATCAGACAGGGGGAGTGCGTGGGTATCATCGGCACCAACGGTTCCGGCAAATCCACGATCCTTAAAATAATAACGGGCGTTCTTTCTTCCACATCTGGCGAAGTGAAGGTCAATGGAAGAATCTCGGCACTGCTGGAACTGGGTGCAGGCTTTAATATGGAATACAACGGTATTGAAAATATCTATTTAAACGGTACGATGATCGGTTTTTCCAAGAAGGAGATCGATCAGAAGCTGGATGAAATCCTGGCCTTTGCGGATATCGGAGACTATGTGTATCAGCCCGCCAAGACCTATTCCAGCGGTATGTTCGTGCGTCTGGCCTTTGCCGTGGCCATCAATATCGATCCGGAGATCCTCATTGTAGATGAGGCGCTCTCTGTGGGCGATGTCTTTTTTCAGGCAAAATGTTATCATAAGTTTGAAGAATTTAAAGAGATGGGCAAGACTATCGTGTTTGTCAGCCACGATCTGAGCAGCATAAGCAAGTATTGCGACCGCGTGGTGCTCTTAAATCAGGGCGTCAAGCTGGGGGAGGGAGCGCCCAAGCAGATGATCGATACCTACAAGCAGGTGTTGGTGGGGCAGTATGTGGCTCCCGAGTCCGAGGAGGAGCGTCTGTTGGACGACGAAGCGCTTCGAGAGATGGCGGCCAGAGGCATAGACGGCAGCAAGCTCGGTGCGCAGAAGACAGAGGGGGTTAACGAAAACCCTGAATTGCTGGAGTACGGGTCTAAAAAGGCGTGTATCACGGAATACTATATTACCGATGAGAAGGGAACAAGAACCTCCGCCATTATAAAGGGGAGTCCGTTCACGATCCATATGCGGGTGGAGATGGCAGAGCGGATCACGGCGCCTATTTTTGCCTTTACCATCAAAAATGTGCGCGGTACGGAGATTACAGGCACCAACACGATGTTTGAGAAAGCGTTTCTGGAGCCGGTGGAGGCCGGCGAGAGCAAGGAGATCACCTTCACGCAGGATATGAATCTGCAGGGGGGAGAGTATCTGCTCTCTTTGGGTGTCACCGGGTATGAGGAGGACAACTTTACTGTATATCACAGGCTCTATGATGTGCTGAATGTGACAGTTGTGTCAGATAAGGATACTGTGGGATTTTATGATATGAATTCAAAGGTGGAAGTAAAATAACTTGTGGTATCAAATAAAAATGCCGGAAAATACTGTGGTTGTGGGAAAGGAATAGATGTATGCCGGAGGACAGGATAGAGCAGATTGGAAAAATAAAACTGGATTTAACGCATTATCCGGGGGAGGATCTGTACTGCGACGGTGATGTGGAGGACGAGCTTTTAGAGATTGCCAAAAAGTACGCGTCTGTGGAGTATCCGAGTATCATAGAGGAACAGAAGCGCTGGGAGATCCTCTATCATCTTTCCCCCCTGCGGGAAAATATCGTGGAATGGCTTCCCATTGACTCTTCCATGAAAGTGCTGGAGATTGGTTCTGGCTGCGGCGCGATCACGGGAGCGCTCTCGGAGAAGGCGGGGAAAGTGACTTGCGTGGAGCTTTCCAGAAAGCGCAGTCTGATCAATGCCTACCGGCATATGGATGCGGATAACGTGACCATACATTTGGGCAATTTTCAGGATGTGGAGCCGGATCTTCCCTGCGACTATGATTATATCTGTCTGATTGGCGTCTTTGAGTACGCGCAGGCCTATATCGGCACGGAGACACCCTATGAGGATTTCCTGCGCATTATCAAAAAACATATCAAGCCGGACGGGCATATCGCCATTGCCATAGAGAATAAATTTGGATTAAAGTATTGGGCGGGGTGCCGGGAAGACCATCTGGGCACCTATTTTGGCGGGATCGAAGATTACCCGGACGGCGGTGTGGTCAGGACGTTCACCCGGGATGGACTGCTTGCGATTGCAAAAAAATGCGGGCTTAAGAAGACGCAGATGTACTATCCCTATCCCGATTATAAGTTTATGACGACGCTCTACTCTGACAGAAGACTGCCGAAGCGGGGTGAATTATCAGATAACACACGTAATTTTGACCGTGACAGAATACAGCTCTTTGATGAGAAGCGGGTTTTTGATACGGTTTTGCAGGAGGGACAGTTTCCACTTTTCTCCAATTCCTATATGCTGCTTCTGGGACCGGATCTCTCCGAGGAATATGTGAAGTATTCCAACGACAGAAAAGAAGCTTTCCAGATCAAAACTCTGCAGAGAGACGTGAGAAATGGTAAAATAATAGAGAAGCACCCGTTATCAAAAGCGGCCTGGGAACATATAGAGACCACTGTTTTGGCCTATCAAAAGCTGGCGGATCGATATCAGGGCAGCCTTTTGGCGGTCAATGAATGTGAGCTGGACAGACGGGCAGACGGCGCACCTTATATCAAGATTAAATTTTTGGAAGGCAAGACATTGGAAGAAATTCTGGACGAGCGGCTGCGCAAAAAGGATCTGGAAGGGTTTCACAGCCTCTTCGATGAGTATCTGAAACGGATCTCCTGGGGAGAGGAAAAAGAAATCGCGGATTACGACATGATCTTCGCAAATATCATAGTTCCACAAGATGGTAGCGGGTGTTATAAAATTGATAGCACATGGAATTTAATTGACTGCGAGTGGACTTTTGAAAAGGCGATTGAGACAAGAGAGATTGCTTTTCGTGCTCTCTACTGCTATCTGCTTGAAGATGAAAAAAGAAATGGATTAAATCCTGATTTGATAATGAATAAGCTGGAAATCGGGCAATCGGAGGCGGAGCAGTACCGCCGGCAGGAGATGAAATTCCAGAAATATGTGACAGGGAAACGTCTTTCCATGGCGGAGATCCGGGAGGCCATCGGGCAGCCGATCTATGCGCTTCAAGATTTTTGCGAAGGGTTACGAAATAAAGCGGACGACGACCGCATACAGATTTATGAGGATACCGGAAAGGGATTCTCGGAGGAGCAGTCTTTCTTCCCGGAGGAGGACGGCGAGCAGCTGGTGCGCACCGAAGAGGGAGGGCTAGAACTCTCTGTACGGATTCCCAGAGGAAGAAGCGCACTGCGGATCGATCCCGGCAGCCATGCCTGCCTGATCTATATCAGGAGGATCAGCTGGAATGGCGAGGAAGTGCCTTTAAAGGGCAAACAGATACAGATGAACGGATTTAAGATCGGGGAGGATGTCTACGCTTTTCCGACGGAGGACCCGAACATCACCCTGTCTCTCTGGGGACTTTCCGGCGAGGAGGATAATCTCTTGGAGGCGGTCATGGAAGTGACAAGAATGCCGATGGAAACGGTCAAACATTTGCAGAAAAGGGGATTGTTTAGCTGATGAGTGGACGGAAAAACCGCTATGATTGGACAACCTATTATATGGCGGCCTACGAGGAGGAACGCAAACGGAATACGGTGCTGGCCGGGCGCATTGCGGACGCGGAGAGAAAACAGGCGGACGCGCAGGATAATCTGAACCGTATCTGCGCCAATCCGCTCTATAAGATGGCGGTGAAAGCGGCATCTCCGGCGCGTGGACTCGTGCGGCGTATGAAAGGCATTTCCGGGGCGCAGGACTGCGCTTCGGTGGAGGCGACGGAAGAGCAGCGGCTCCGTTATGAGGAGGAGCTCTGGCGGCAGTCCAATCCGTATCTGCAGTGGATCGAGACTTATGAAAATAAAAAAACGGGTGTTATAAATACTGGTGAACCGATTGCCGTGCAGGGGCTTCGGGAGATCGCCGTACCGGGGACGGATATTTTGATCCTGACCTATGGGGAGGGGCTGCTTTCTTGGAACGTTTTTTCCGAGGTGACCGCCTTTTTTGCAAAAAACAAGGAGTGTCTTTTGGCTTATGCGGATGAGGACTTTTATTGGGAGGATCTGACGAAACGGATGGAGCCCTGGTTTAAGCCGATCTATTCCCCGGACACTCTGTTGGCTTTTGCATATTGGGGGCATTTTCTGGCAGTCAAAACCGGTTTGCTCGACAGTATGAGCTATCGGATGGTAAATATGAAGGATCCCGATGCAGGTTTTTATGAGCTGTGTCTGCGTCTGGAGGAAAAGATCTCTGAGCTGACGGGGGGCGATTTCGTAAAGCGGGAGGGAGCCATCGGTCATCTGGAGTCTGTGCTCTACCACAGGACCTATCAGGTGCCGGAAGCCTGTGCCCGCGAGCTGGAGCAGGCGGCGACCTGGCAGGAACGCTTTTTGATGGTACAGGCCTGCCTGCGGCGGGAGCTGTCTCAGGGACGTTTTCTGGCGGGCGCCTCGAAAAGGTGTGTGTCGATCAAAGAGGAGGCGCTTCTGAGAAGAGGACTTCGCGCCACACAGGAGCAGGGGGCGGATCCTGATATCTATCATTTACTCTATGACACTTCTGTTTCCGGCAGGGAGCGGTGTACCCGGTCGGGAAGTGAAAATATGGCCATTGCGCCGCACCGTGTGGTGTCCGTGGTCATTCCCTCCAAGGATCACCCGGAAGTGCTGGAAAGGTGTCTGCGCACTTTCCGCGAAAAGACAAGATATACTTACTATGAGTGGATCGTGGTGGATAACGGGAGCAGCGATGAGAACCGGGAGAAGATGGAGGCGTTACAAAAGACATACGGGTTTGTGTATCTCTATGAACCCATGCCCTTCTCTTTTTCCAGAATGTGTAATCTGGGCGTGAAGCAGGCCAGGGGAGATCTGATCCTGCTGATGAACGACGATATGGAGATTGTTGAAAGCAGCTGGCTGGAGCGCATGACGGGGCAGGCTCTGCAGCCTCATGTAGGCGCTGTGGGAGCAAAGCTGTGGTATGCGGATACGCAGCAGATTCAACACGCCGGTGTCACCAATCTGGCGATCGGTCCTTCCCACAAGCTGGTGACGTTCCCGGACGACGAAGATTATTATTATGGCAGAAACCGGGTCACCTACAATGTTGCGGCTGTGACAGGAGCCTGTCTGATGGTGGCGCGGAAGAAATATGAGGAGGTCGGCGGGTTGGATGAGGGACTGCCGGTGTCCTATAACGATGTGGATTTTTGCTTTAAGATGCTGGAAGCAGGCTATGTCAATGTGTTGAGAAACGATGCGATCCTCTATCATCATGAATCTCTGAGCCGCGGCCTGGACGAACAGGATGAGGGAAAGTGGGAGAGACTGCTTGCGGAGAAGGAGGCCCTTTACGAAAGGCATCCGAAGCTTCGCGGGAAGGACCCCTTCTACCATAAGGATCTGATCGACAATGCGTCGGATTACAGGTGTAATTTTAAATTTTCCCACGAAAATCGTCTTGTTACCCAAGAGGGGAGATATCTGCTTAAATCCGCCCTGCGCAAGCTGGTAAAAACGGCACAGCGCGGACAGCTGCAGCTGACGGTGGATCTGGCAGAATTACAGCATAAGATTCATGCTGAGGAGCCGGACATCTTCTGGATCATGGGCTGGAGCTATCTTCCCGGGGCGGACAATGCGGCTTTTAAGCGCGAGGTGGTTTTACAGCGGACGGACGGATCCGGTTATCTGGCGGTTCCGGTGGATTGGCATCGGGAGGATGTGGAAGCGATCCTGCCGGATGAGAGGCATATCGGACTTGCCGGGTTTGTGCTGCGGATGCGGCGTGAGGAACTTTCGGCAGGAGAATACCGGATCGGTATGCTTGCGTCCGCAGAAACGGTGAGCGAGACGGAGCCGGGCATGGCCTTTATTGCCTGGTCGGAGAGCACGTTAAAGGTAGAATAGAAAGGCAGATCATTTATGGAACGGAAAGATATGAAGGCAGAGGAGGCTTTGCGCTTTTATAAAGAGGCGTATCAGCGGGAAAAACGCCGCGGCAGTGCGATCTCGGAAAAATTGGCGGAGGCGGAACGGCAGAAGGAGGAGACAGAGAGACGCCTTATGCGTATCAAAGGCAGCCTCCCCTGGCGGCTGTCCAAGCCTCTTCGTATGCTTACGCACAAGCTGATCCGCACGAAGGAGCGTCTGGGATATTACGGAAGCCTGAAGGGGATCGCCCGCAAGCTGAATACCAAGATGATCGAGAAACAGGCGCGGGCGCAGCATGGCACGGCCAGCTTCCCGGAGCTGGAGGAGGCGGCGAGACAGCGCCTTTATAAGTTCGACAAAGAGGTGAAGTTCAGTATTCTTATGCCCCTTTACAATACCCCGGAAAAGTTTTTAAGACAGGCTATTGAGTCGGTGACAGATCAGACTTATGAGAACTGGGAGCTGTGTCTGGCTGACGGCTCCGATGAGGAGCACGCTTACGTGGAGCAGATCTGCAGAGAATACATGGAGAGGGACAAGCAGTATCTGCGTCCCAGCAGCAGTCTCTACTGCCGGATCCTCTATAAAAAGCTTCCGAAAAACGAAGGCATATCCGGCAATACGA
>CAZUZZ010000044.1:0-9605 GCA_964625055.1 uncultured Bacteroides sp.
ATAATATATTGGTTCGGGTTCAACTGTATGTTATCACGCAGACGAATGATCGGCACCACAGTACCAAGCTCTAATGCGATCTGTCTTCTGATCATGACCACGCGGTCCAAGAGATCTCCGCCCTGATTGACATCCGCAAGGGGAATGATCCCGTAGCCAAACTCAAGCTCAATAGGATCCACCTGCAGAAGGGAGGTGACATTTTCCGGCTGCCTGATCTCTTCCGCTGCCGCTTCCTCCACGTCCGCCTCGTGTTCGATCTCCGCCGTCTCTATGGTGCCGGCGATCACTCTGCCCACCACCACAAAGAGCAGACCAAGACTCACAAACACTACCGGATTCAAAGGCGTGACAATTCCAAGAAACGCCAGCACCGCACCCACCAGATACATTACCTTGGGCACACCGAAGAGCTGGCTGATCAGCACCGTACCGAAATCCGCCTCCTTGGAACCCTTGGTCACCAGGATACCTGTTGCCAGAGAGATCAGAAGAGACGGGATCTGGCTCACCAGACCGTCGCCGATGGTCAGAATCGTATATTTATTGAGAGCTTCCGTTATCTCCAGTCCCTGACGGAAGACACCAAAGCTGATGCCGCCCACGATATTGATGAAGGTGATGATCAGACCTGCCGTAGCATCTCCCTTAACGTACTTCACGGCACCGTCCATGGAACCGAAGAAGGTGGATTCCTCCTGAATCTTCTCACGGCGCCTTTTAGCCTCCTCATCCGTGATCGCACCGGTATTTAAGTCCGCATCGATAGCCATCTGCTTACCGGGCATCGCATCCAGCGTAAATCTCGCCGTAACCTCAGCCACACGCTCGGAACCCTTGTTGATGATCATAAACTGCACGATGATCAGAATGATGAACACCAAAATACCGATGAGAAGATCACCACCGCCCACATACTCACCGAATGTCTGTACCACGTTACCCGCATCCCCCTTCGACAGGATCAGTCGGGTGGAGGAAACGTTAAGCGCGATCCTGAAAATGGTCGTAAAGAGCAGGATCGTGGGGTAAAAGGACAGCTGCAGCACTTCGTTGGCAAACATACAGCCAAACATAACGGTAAAGGCAACTGCGATATTACAAGCTAAAAGCACATCCAAAAGACCGGTGCTGATCGGGACGATCAGCATTATAAATGCTGACAGCACATATAAAGTAACGCCTATATCTCCAATTTTCAGCTTGGGCATCGCAATTCACCTCCTTTTATTATTTATTATTCAGACTTTTCCCTGCAGATGGTATACGAAAGCCAGTACCTCCGCCACCGCCTGGTACAGCTCCGGCGGCACCACGCTGCCCACGTCCACATTGGCGTAGAGCATACGCGCCAGGGGTTTGTTTTCTACGATCTCTATGTGATTCTCCTTCGCCACATCCTTGATCTTCTGTGCCAGATAATCGGCTCCCTTCGCCACCACAAAGGGGGCGTCGTAAACCTCCGGCTCATACTTGATCGCCACAGCAAAGTGGGTCGGGTTCGTGATGACCACATCCGCCTCAGGCAGCTGCTGCATCATACGGCGTCTGGAAGCCTCCATCATCCTCTGCCGCTGCTTGCCCTTGATCTGGGGATCACCTTCCTGATTCTTGTACTCGTCCTTGACCTCCTGCTTGGTCATCTTCATATCGTTTTTAAACTTATACTTCTGATAAGCATAATCCCCGGCTGCGATCAGCATATAAAAGAGGGCGATACGGATGCCAAGGTTGATCACCATCGTTCCCACCAGCATGATCCCCTGCTGCAGGGATACATCGTAGAGCATAAGGATGGGCGGCATATTTTTTTTGAGATAACTGTACACCACATAACCGATCAGCGTCAGCTTCAGGACGGATTTTAACAGCTCCATCAGCGAATTTGGTGAAAAGATCCGCTTAAATCCATTCACCGGATTAAGCTTGCTGAACTTCGGCTTGAGCGGCTTCGAAGTCACCTTCCACTTAACCTGCACAACATTCGTGATGAACGCTACCACAAACCCTGCCAGCAGAAAGGGAAGGATGTTCTGCAGCACACGAATCATCATCGTCACAAAAAGCCGCCTGAAGGTGATGGTCTGCATATGACCGTCGTACATCTTCACATACTCCGGAATCTGGGAGTACAGATCATAGATATTCCCCACCAGATAGGTTCCCATATGCCCTATCCAGATACGCAGAATCAGAAAGGCCGCCAGCATCTCGAAGGCGCTGGTCACCTCTTTGCTCTTGGCTACCTGGCCCTCTTTTCTGGCATCTTCCAGTTTTTTACTGGTAGGTTCCTCTGTCTTCTCTCCGCCGGGTCCGTCCTTGGCGAAGAACTGGAGATTATACTGTAAGATCACACCATGCCCTCCACAAAAGAGACGATCATCCTCTTCATCTGAGTGAACAGATTGTCCGACAGAGTCGGCAGCATCCGCATCGATAAAAAGAGAATGCAAAGCCCTACAAGCACTTTAAGCTGCATACCCACGGCAAACATATTGAGCTGCGGAGAAACCTTAGCCAGCACGCCGAGTACACAGTTTAAAAAGATCATGGCACAGAAGATCGGCAGGATGATGCGGAATCCGATCGTGATATAATCCGCAAGGAACATAAGAACGGACTGCATCAGCGCCTCCGTCTTAAAGACCGCGCCATTTATCGGTATTAAGGTAAAGGTATCCACCATCGCCCGCAGAAGGTACTGGTAGAGACCTGAAATAAGCATTAAGAGCGTAAACATATATTGGTAAAACACGCCTGTGAAGGTCGCCTGCTCCCTGGTCGTCGGATCCATCAGGGCAACCATGGACAAACCGATTTCCATATCCGCAATGCTTCCCGCAAAGGAAGTCACTGTGGTGCAGATCTGTGCCCCCCATCCGATGACAAAGCCCGTCAGAGCTTCCTTCATAACGATCACGGCAAACCCAAGAAGCGTGTTGTAAACCACCTCGTTATGATCCACCGCCTGGTAGAGAAGGTAGGAAAAAAAGATACTGAATCCTATCTTGACTCTGCGCGGCACATTCGACATACTAAAAAACGGAGCAACATACACGAAGCAGCTGATCCGCACCAGAATCAACAGAAAATATTCTAAATCTGCATAAGTAAAGCTGTAATCTATCATAGAGACACTTTCCTGTATCAGTATCTGTCCGCCGCTACCTGAGGTAGAGGTTAAAATTGGTCCACAGATCAGTCATGAACTCCACCATATTGTTCATGATCCAATGACCTGTCAGCATCAGCATCAAAAAGATCGCCAATACCTTCGGCACAAAAGTGAGCGTCTGCTCCTGAATGGATGTGACCGTCTGAAAAATACTTACGGCAAGTCCCACACACAAAGACACCAAAAGCATCGGCGCAGAACACTTGATGATCGTAAAGATCGCATCCTCAGCGATCATGGTGACATCATTGACCGACATATCTTCACACCCTTTCTCCCATCGGCTCTTCCGACACCTGAATTATCCGATATATCTAATAATTGAAGCTCTCCACCACACCCTTGATCACCAGATACCATCCGTCCGCAAGAACAAACAGGAGGATCTTAAACGGCATGGAGATCGTGGTCGGCGGCAGCATCATCATACCCATACTCATAAGAGTGGAAGCGACCACCATATCAATGACAATAAACGGAATATATATCAAAAAACCGATGATAAACGCTTGCCGCAGCTCGTTGACGATAAAAGCGGGTACAAGAACGCTGATCGGTATGTCGTCTAATTCACCACTCCACTCTGTACGGCTCACATCCATGAAGAAATTCACATCACTCTTCTGGGTCTGTGCGTACATGAACTGCCTGATCGGTGCAGCCGCCGCCGTGATCGCTTCCTCCTGAGTCAGATCACCCGCCTCATAGGGAAGAACGGCCTCCGTGTAGATCGCCGCCATCGTAGGCTGCATGATATAAAAGGTCAAAAACAAAGCTATACCTATCAGAACCGTATTCGGCGGAGCCGTCTGTGTGTTGAGCGCCTGTCTGGTAAAATGAAGGACAATGATAACCCTCGTAAAAGAGGTTAACATAATAATCAACGACGGTGCGATCGCTATCAGAGTCAGGATCATCAGAATACGCAGCGCACCATTCACGCTGCCATTCCCGTCATTGTACGTAACCGTCACCGTATTGGCAATATTCAATTCAGCCAGATCATCTGCATTGTCCGAAGCTCCGGGCGGATCCAAATTCGTTCTCTCCTCATTGGTTCCGGTGAGATTGGATTCCCGGTAGGGGGTGTCTGTCACCGCATAAGCCGTTTTACCCCAACTAAGATACAATATGCCTGCCACCATCAGCAGGCATATCCATTTTGCCAAATGATATCCGGAAAAATATTTCTTCATTCGTCTCGCCCGTCTTCTTTTTCCAGGATTCTTTCTTTCTGAATTTTCGCAAGTACGTCCCTAAAACCGAGCGCACTTCCAGTAGACCCCTCGGGAAAACACAAATCTTCCTCGGGAATCTCTGATAACATTGTAACAGTATCTTTGCATACTGCAACTGCCAAATATTTCCGCCCAATTCTAACAATCTGAACATACTTGTTGTTTGACAGTCGGAGCGCCTCCAAAATCTCCATATTCGCGCCCACGGTCAGACCCTTCTGATAACCGCCTATCCACTTCGTCACCACAGCAGTGATCGCCAGCACGAACACAAACAGCAGCAGGATCGTTATGAACTGCGCATAGGAGTCAGTCGTTCTATCTGATAATGCCAGAAGCATTAACCTACGACCTTCTTTACAGCCTCTAGCACGCGATCCGCCTGGAAAGGCTTAACAATAAAGTCCTTAGCGCCAGACTGAATAGACTCGATAACCATGGCCTGCTGTCCCATAGCGGAACACATGATGACCATCGCACCGGGATCACCCTCTTTGATCTTCTTGAGAGCCTGAATGCCGTCCATCTCGGGCATCGTGATATCCATCAGCACAAGATCCGGTTTAAGCTCATTGTACTTCTCAACCGCCTTAGCGCCGTTCTCCGCCTCTCCTGCCACGTTATAGCCATTCTTGGTCAGGATATCCTTGATCATCATTCGCATAAACGCTGCATCATCACATACTAAAATATTTTTTGCCATCTCTTTTCTCCTATCACATATTATTTGATAATTTCGGTTACCCGAATACCAAAACTTTCCTCAATTACTACTACCTCACCCTTCGCCACAAACTTGCCGTTGACCAAAACGTCGATCGGTTCGCCTGCGATCTTATCCAGCTCGATGATCGTACCCGGCGCGAAATCCAGGATATCCGAAATGGATTTGGATGTTCTTCCCAGCTCTACCGTTACCTCCAACGGCACATCCTTGATCAGCTCGATGTTCTCCTGACTCTGCAGGGGATTAAAATCACCTGCGAAACTCTGGAACTGAACCGGCTGCACATTCATATTGGGCATCGCCATCTGGGGCATCATCTGCATCTGCGGCATCATCTGGGGCATTCCCATCTGCGGCATCATCTGCATCTGGCTCATATCCATCTGAGGCGCCGCCTGTGCGGGCATCGGCTGTGGAGCCGGCGCTGCCGCGGGTGCAGGTGCAGGTGCGGGAGCCGGCGCTGCCGCTTCAGGAGCCGCTGCCGGTGCATCACCTCCGCCTCCCTGACTGGTGATGAAGGTGTCGTAAACATCCTTTGCGAAATCCACCGGATATAACTGCATGATCGTGGAATCGATCAGTTCGTCGATCTGCATTCTGAATGAGATCTTGACAAAGGTTCCACCCAGGAACTCCGCAATATCACTGCCGGACTTAAAGGCTGTGAGATCCACCAGACTTGCCTCCGGCGGGCTGATATCTATCATCTTACCGAGCATCGTAGAGAGAGATGTGGCAGAGGAACCCATCATCTGGTTCATCGCCTCGGAGATCGCACTCAAGTGCAGTTCACCCAACTCTCCGTCTGTATTGCTGCCATCACCGCCCATCATCAGGTCTGTGATGATCTTTACATCATGCTCCTTTAAGATCAGAATATTCGATCCATCCAAACCTTGTGTGTATTTGATCATAATAAACACACAGGGTTTCTCGTAATCTTCCAGCACATTCTTCCATGTCGCCATCTTTACCACAGGAGTTGTGATATTCACCTTGCGGTTTACGATGGAGAACAAGGTCGTGGCCGAAGCGCCCATGCTGATGTTTGCCACTTCACCGACGGCGTCCTTCTCGCTTTCTGTCAGGAGCGTGTCATCCGCATCCGGCCCGTCAAATACGCTGGCATTTTCTTCCGCCGCAGTGTCATCAGCCGGCTCATCCGAGCCGTTTAACAGGGCATTTATTTCATCTTGTGATAACATTCCGTCCATGCTTCTATTCCCCCTCTCTGATCACCGAAGTGACTCTCACAGAATTCTTGTCTCTGCTTGTGCCCGGAAGTGCCGTGAATTTCTTGATATTACCCACATACACCGTGAGATCCTGCTCTACCTCGGTATCTAGTCGTATGATATCGCCGACCTGCAGATTTACAAAGTCGGTAACGGATATACTCGTCTTGCCCAGCACTGCCTTGACAGGAACATTTACGCGCTTGATAAGAGCCTCGATATATTCCTCGAAATCCTCGTTGCTCTGTTCCTGCATATTGGCGTACCAGAACTTCGTATTGAGCTTATCCATGACGCTCTCCAACGTGAAGAAGGGGAGACATACATTCATAAATCCTTCCACATCACCAATCTTTATATTCAGGGTGACGATCGCGATCATATCGTTCGGAGCGATTATCTGTGCAAACTGTGAGTTCGTCTCGATCCGTTCCATCATGGGGTTGATATCCACCACATTCTTCCACGGTTCGCGCATCAGCTGCATAAATATTACCATCATCTTCTCTATGATCGTCATTTCGATCTCGGTGAACTCTCTGCTCTTCTCCAGCGGATCACCCGCACCGCCCAGCATCCTGTCTATCATTGCATATCCAAGCTGGGACGCCAGCTCTATCAGGATCGTACCGCCCAGAGGCTGAAAATCCACAATGCCCAGAATTACCGGGTTGGAAAGAGAGTTACTGAACTCCGAAAAGATAACCGTCTCGGAGCTGGTCACCGCTACCTGTACGCTTTTTCTCAGATAAACCGGCATACTCGTGGAGAGCAGCCGTCCGTAATGCTCAAATATGATCTCCAATGTTCGCAGGTGTTCTTTAGAGAACTTTGTAGGACGTTTGAAATCGTAATCCTTTACCTGCTTCTCATCGGCGCTATTCATCTCATCTGCATCTATCTCGCCGCTGCTGAGAGCGGCCAGCAGATTATCAATCTCGCTCTGTGATAGTACCTCACCCACGAAACTTCACCTCCTGCGGTCGTTTTCAGTCTAAGTACTATCCAAACATGATGTCAGAGAATGAAACGTTGTAAATAAGCTTAGAATCAAACATGGTCTGAAGTCTGTTCAGGATCTCCTTCTTGATCTGTTCCTGATTATTTCTCGCTTCCTCTATCGTATACTGAGAGAATACAGCATTGATCTCATCCTTGATCAATCCCTCCTGGGTTGTGAAATCAGAGCCATAAGTCTTATATGTCTCATCCTTTTTGTTGACCGACAGGGTGATGGAAACGACACAGTAATGATCCTTATCATCCCCCTCGTCCTTTCTTAACGGAACCGTCATACTGTCGATCGAATAGGTCTCGGTGTCCGTCATGGCAACAGCCGGCTGTCCCTCCTTGCTCGCCAGTTCCAGATCCAGCACCGTGGCAATATCATCCACCAGCGCGGCAGTCTTCTTGGAAGCGCCTGTTACGCTGAACATCATTATGGCCGTCAATACAATGTTCACGATCAACAATGCCAGAATAATTACGGAAATCAGATTCTTCTTCATAGCCTTCGTTTTCTCCTTCTACACTTATCTTACTATTACTAATAGGAACTCAGTGAATTGTATATCTTAATCTCCACTCTTCTGTTCTTCGTTCTTCCCTCCGGCGTGCTGTTATCCGCCACCGGCATATACTCTCCTCTGCCGGCGTGCTTGATCTTCGCCGGATCCAGATTCGTAACCGAGAGAATATAATCAAACACAGACAGAGCACGTCCGGAACTGAGTTCATCGTTGTTGGAGTATTTCGCTCCCGACATAGGCACATTGTCCGTGTGTCCCTCGATCTCAATAGTTCCTTCCGCGTACCGCTCCAGAATCAGTCCTACCTGATCCAGCACCGGTTTCGCCTCATCCTTTAAAAGAACGCTTCCCGAATCGAAAAGCAATGCGCCTTTCAACGTAAGCTGGACATACTGGGCGGTGAACTGTACTTCCACTTCGTCCTCCATATTCGTCTCGTCCAGAGCCTCCTCGACCGCCTCGGCAAGCGCTTCGGATTCTTCCATCTGCGCCTCTTCCAAAACCTCCTGTGCGGCTGCCGTACTGTCATTGTTCGCCACATCTTCGGAGACCACCGAGCCATCGTCCAGCCGGCCCGTACTGTTTATAAACTCATCCAGCTCATTGAGCTGGCTGACGCCGTTACTGATCAGCATACCGTCACCGATCGCCTGCGCTCCCCCTTCAAAAACGGAAAACATCTGATTAAAGGATGCGGCAACCTTTTCCTGCTTCACCTGATCAATCGATGACATGGAAAAGAGCAAAACGAAAAAGCAGAGAAGCAGATTCATCAAGTCTGAGAAGGTGGCCATCCACGCCGGCGAGCCTTTAGGGGCTTCTTCTGCTTTCTTCTTAGCCATCTGCCTCACCTCCGCCCGCATCGTTGGAAGCCGTTCTGTCTGCAGGAGCCAGGAAGGACTTCAGCTTCTCCTCTATAACACGAGGGTTCTCACCTGCCTGAATGGAAAGCAGACCCTCGATCTCGATCTCCTTCATCATCATCTCTTCTGCGTTTTTATTCTTAAGTTTAGTTGAAACCGGTGCACAGATCCAGTTCGCCAACAGCGATCCGTAGAAAGTGGTTACCAGCGCGACCGCCATATTCGGTCCGATGGACGCGAAATCCGACAGGTCGGCCAACATGTTAATCAGGCCGATCAGGGTACCGATCATGCCCCAGGCGGGACCCATAGCGGCAATGTTCTCCCAAAAACCGATCTTATCCTTATGTCTCCCCTCCACACTTACAAGTTCTGTCTCCATGATGGCGCGCACAAGCTCCGGATCCGTACCATCGACAATAAGAAGGATGCCCTTCTTCAGGAAATCGTCGTCAATATCTCCGGCAGCCTCCTCCAGAGAGAGAAGACCTTCCTTACGCGCTACGTTAGAGAGATCTATGATCTTCTGAATGATTTCCGGCACATTCATGGTGGAAGTCTTAAAGATCAGTCCCATACTCTTGAGGCCGGCAACGAACTCTGGTATCGTATAACTCGCAAAGATACACATGAAGGAACCGCCAAAGGTAACCAGCGCCGACGGTGCATCCAAGAACCTGAACACCATGTTGAAACTCTTGCCGTACACCATGCCAAATACCATCAACACAAAACAAGCAATAAGACCAATTAACGAAGCTATATCCATATGTACACACCCACTTTTACACTAGTCTGCAAAAATATCCTTTCTATACGATTTTACTAAATTTTTCAC
>CAZUZZ010000045.1:0-8114 GCA_964625055.1 uncultured Bacteroides sp.
GTAGAACCTGTAGGAGTAGGAACACGCTGTGCGGAACCGATCAGCTTGCCGTTCAGCTCAGGGATAACAAGGCCGATAGCCTTAGCAGCGCCTGTGCTGTTGGGAACGATGTTCACTGCGCCTGCGCGGGATCTTCTCAGGTCACCCTTTCTCTGAGGACCGTCAAGGATCATCTGATCGCCTGTGTAAGCATGGATGGTGCTCATGATACCGGACTTGATGCCAGCCAGATCATTCAGAGCCTTAGCCATGGGTGCAAGACAGTTTGTTGTACAGGAAGCTGCGGAAATGATGGTATCCGAAGCCTTCAGTGTCTCGTGGTTTACGTTGTATACGATAGTAGGAAGATCGTTTCCTGCGGGAGCAGAGATAACAACCTTACGAGCGCCTGCATTGATATGAGCCTGAGCCTTCTCTTTGCTGGTATAGAAGCCGGAGCACTCTAACACAACGTCAACCTTGAGTTCACCCCAAGGGCAGTTGTTTGCATCGGGCTCTTTGTAGATCTTTAATGTCTTACCGTCAACTGTGATGGAATCCTCTCCTGCGGTTACGGTATCAGCCAGAGCATACTTACCCTGAGAAGAATCGTACTTTAACAGGTGTGCCAACATCTTAGGGCTTGTCAGATCGTTGATCGCTACTACTTCATACCCCTCTGCACCGAACATCTGTCTGAATGCAAGACGACCGATACGGCCAAAACCATTGATTGCTACTCTTACTGCCATTTTTTGTTCCTCCTAATATTGATTTTTTATAGCTTTACTATATAATTTTGCCAATCCAACTGGATAAGATTGACAAAATTTTGTCAACGATTTCATTTTACCCAATTTGTCCCAAAAATTCAAGATGTAAATCAAAAATAATTGGAAAATAATCGGAGGAGCTCCTAATAACAATCGCGCAATTTATCAAACTCCACCTCAGGATCCCAGCCAAAAGTGGTCGTTTCCCCAAAAAGCCTGGCCCCAAAATAGTTGCCTCTCGGTCCTATTTCCAGATTCGCTCCCCTGTCAAGCAGATAATAAAAAGCGTTCCCGACAGTGATGGCGCGCTTATACCGCGGCCCGGAAATTCCGTCGATATCATAGCTCCCGTCAACATACTCATAGGTGGTTACAAAAATCCTGCACAGGCATTCTCCCGTCTCCTGGTCGTACAGTTCGCACCACTCCCCGTCATCACTCACCCACCGCTCACAGATTTTCTCATAGGCCGCTCCCCACTCTCTGTACTGGACAGGCGTGATATTCCAGGATTCACACTGGAACATATAGATCATATAGGCTTCCTTCAGCGCTGCCGCCAGCTCCTGCGCCTCCATCGTCCGAAGGTCGTATACCTGAGGCTCCATGAAGGAATAATGCTCCACCCCGCCCGCAAGCAGAACTTCCGGGAATAAAACCTCATCCGTAAAGACGGCTATTTCAGACAATCTCTGCAATTCCTCCTGCTCTCCAAACATCCGTTCCACGTTCTCACAAAACTCGTCAATCTGCCCGATATCTTCGTAATGCAGATAAGTATAATACTCCCCGCCGTAGTAATCATGCCCGGCGGCCTCAAGACCATACTGCGGCGCATAGTACTCGAACAGCAGTCTCTCATAATTTTCCTCCACCTCATAAATGCGCTCACCATTCGCATAACGATCCCTCACCTGCGCCGTGATCTCCAGTTCCGGATGCGCCTCGGAGTGCATCATATAGACAAAGCTGCCGTCATGCACGATTGTCTTATACTCCGGCTCGGAAAAGGAGGTATCCGCGTACTCCTGCGCCATATAGTTAACCAGATACCGCAGTCCCTCCTCCTTCCGTCTGCGGTAGGTAACAAAAGTAAAAATGCAGGCCACTATGATAACGGCTGCCGCCGCACCCGCAAAAACCCGTATGATCTTCTCATTCCTTGCCACCTCATGCGCATTCTGAAGGATTCTCTGCTGCTTTTCATAGGCCGGATACAGGCTTTTATAAAGCCGTTTCTGATCTCCCTGCAGGGTGTCCTCCTCATCATCCTGAAACCCATAAGCATCCCAGAACAGCAGCTTTACTTCATTAAGCCCATAGAAAAACTTATCGTTGATCTCCTCCGCCAGCAGATGAATCACCTGGGGATGATACCGGATCTCCTGAAACGCCTCCGAAGTCAGGTATTCTTTCCACCAGTCCAGCACCTCCGGATTGCGATAGGGACTTTGAAACTCCTCCCAATATTTTATGAATGTGTCAACGCTCTGCTGATGCTTCTCCTGATTCTCTGCGAAATAGGAAAGCAGCGCCGTCGCTGTCTCCGACTCCTCCGATTCAGGCTCCGAATCCTGCTCTCTCGATTGATCCTCCTGCTCTTCTCTATCAGGTTCCTGTTCCCAGGCAGGCTCTACTTCCTCAGTCCAGTCTATCTTCGACATAAATTCCGCATAGCCAAGAGCCTCCTGATAGGCTTCGTGAAGCTGTCGGAATTCCTCCGGTTTCTCCTCCGGATGGATCTCTCTGGTCCTGGCTGCATAGGCCCTCCTGATGCTCTTTTTATCCGTAGTGGGAGCTATCCCCAGTGTTTTCCAGATATCCATTTTTCAGTCCCCTGCAGTTCTTTCCATTCTTTCGTCACTCATATCTAAAATTCCTCCAGCCGGTCAAAAATTTCATCTGCTTCTTTCAGGCATTTGGCGATCTGCTGATCGTTTCCGCTCCCGACAGCCTGTTGGATCTGCTGCATCACCATGACCACCTGCTGCCGCCTTGCGCCCAGAAGCTGGGCATACAGCCGCTCACCTCTGGCAAGAACCATTTTTGTCCTGATCCCGCCGCAGGGCATCAGCTTATAGGTCCGCAATTCTTCCAGACGGCGGTTCAGCTCCTCTTCCGACAGCCGCAGATTTTCACTGGTCAGCACCTTCCTTTTCATCTGCTTCGTCTGATGATCTTTAACCTCAACCTCCAGAATACCGTTAATATCATAAGAAAAGCACACCTCCAGACAGGCCTCTCCTTTTCTCACCGGAAGAATTTCCATATCAATGGCTCCCAGCTCCAAATTATCGTTGCAGTAAATTGCCTCCCCCTGATAGATGCCGATAGTGATCTGGCGCTGATTATCATAGGAATTCGTATAGTATCTTGTTTTGGAGCAGGGAAGCACACTATTGCGCTCTATCACGGAAGACATGATCGGGTTATCACTATCTGCGTAATTAACCACATTGGTCCCTAAAGTAAACGGGCAGATATCCGTTAAGACCAGATCTTTGATATCCTGCTTCCGTTCTTTGATTCCGGCATAGATGCCCGCCCCCATTGCGACCACTTCATCCGGCGAAGCGATCATGCTCGGCTTCCGCTTGAGTATCGTCTGCAGATAGAGGGCGATAACCGGCATCTTGGAAGAACCGCCAACCAGAACAATCTCGTCGATCTCTTCTATCGACCGTTCGCTGTCCCGCAGCGCGGTGTCAACCACTTGACTAATACGGTCAAACAACCCCTGCCCAAGACCCGCCAGCAAAAGATTCGTCATCGGCATCCTTTTGTCTTCTACCTCCCATACGAGTTCCGTCTCGTCCTGTTTTGTCAGTTCCCGTTTACACTTCTCGGACAGCCGCAGCAGGTTCGCTCTCTTCTGGGGATCCAGCCCGTCATAGTCCAGTTCATGATGGGCACAGAAGCTGCGAGCAATGACCTCGTCAAAATCATCACCGCCTAACCGGTTATCTCCGCTGACGGCAATAATCTCTATGATATTGTCAAAATAATCTACCACCGACACATCCAGCGTTCCGCCTCCAAAGTCAAACACCAGATAGCTGCCCTCCTCTTCTCCGCTGATCCGGCTGGCAGCCAGCGCAGCGGCAGAGGGCTCGTTGACAAGTCGCTCCACATGAATCCCCGCCAGCCTGCCGGCCTCCTTGGTAGCATATCTCTGGTTGTCGTTAAAGTAAGCCGGGACACTGATCACAGCTTCCGTCACCTCTTCTCCCAGAAACCGCTCCGCATCTTCCTTAAGCTGCCGCAGTACAAAAGAAGAAAGCTCCTGAGGCGTAAAAGTATTGCCCTCCAGCGTAAATACTTTATTTGTTCCCATATAACGTTTGAAGGAAGCCGCAGAGGCCTGGGGATGCGAGATCAAACGCTCCTTTGCCACTGCCCCCACACAGATCTCGCCATTCTCATCCACACTGACAGCGCTTGGCGTCAGTGTCTCCCCTAAAGAATTGGGGATCAGAACCGGTTTGCCATCCTGACAGACACAGGCCAGACTGTTTGTAGTTCCCAAATCAATTCCGATGATCGCCATGATAAATCTCCATTATGTTTTTTGTACCAAGTCTCAAAAACTGTAATCCTAAGTAGTCTGTGTCCATTATACACATTAAAAAATGGCACGTCAAAAGACACAGCATCTCTTCAGATACCTTCCCCGCAAATATTGTATTTTCTTTTCAAATCAACTATACTGAAGGTAATATTATACATTAACAGCAAAGGAGTTTCCCATGCCGATCACAGCGGACTTTCACTTACACTCTTCCTTTTCAGGAGATTCCGAGACCCCCATGGAAAACATGATCCTCAGGGGAATCGAGTTAGGGCTGACCGAAATGTGCTTTACGGAGCACAACGACTTTGACTATCCGGAAACGGACAGCCATCCGGCTGATCGTTTCGAGGTAAATCCGGACGCCTATCTGTATGATTTTCTGAAACTCCGTGAAAAGTACGCAGATAAAATAACACTCCTTTTCGGCGTTGAGCTGGGCTTACAGCCCCATCTCTCCAAACGGAACGCGGCCTTTGCCAAAGCTCACGATTATGATTTTATCATCGGTTCCTCTCATGTGTGCCATGGTAAAGATCCGTATTATCCCTCTTTCTATGAGGGCCGCACTCAGGAAGATGCTTACCGGGAATACTTCGAATCCATTCTGGAAAATCTGAAGGCCTACAACAATTTTGACGTCTACGGGCATCTGGACTATGTGGTGCGCTACGGCCCGCAAAAAGACGAGGGTTACTCCTATGAACTTTACCGCGAACTGTTTGATAAAATATTAACAAAACTCATAGATATGGAGAAAGGGATTGAAGTGAACACGGGCGGACTCGCCAAGGGTATGCGCGACGTGCACCCCTGCAGCGGTATCCTGAAGCGTTACCGGGAACTTGGCGGCGAGATCGTCACCGCAGGCTCAGACGCCCACGTACCGGAGCTGATCGCCCATGCCTTTGACCGGGCAGGTGAGATTTTAAAAGACTGCGGCTTTCGTTACTATGCTGTCTTCGAGAAAAGACAGCCCGTTTTCCATAAATTATAAAGGATTTCAGCTTATGAAAAATGCGAAAAAAATCACCCGTAAAACCATCTTAAAAGTACTGCTTACCGCCTATGCCTTTGTGAGCATCTGTGTCACTACGATGGCGATCGATCATCTGCTCGCAAAGGAATATCCTGACATCTCTCAATGCATTACCCTGAACGATTCCTGGGACATCACGATCAACGGCACTCTCTACCCTGATGTCTCGCTGGATGATTTCCATTTTGACAGCGTAAACAAAGGCGATACCATCACCATGATGACATCTCTCCCCCATCGTCTGAATCACCTGGAAAATGCGCTTTTATTGAACACCAGACAGTGTGCGCTCAAAATATATGTGGACGCTGATCAGATCTATCAATACGGCTGGGACCGTATCAACCAAAATAAGACCGTAGGCAGCGGCTATCTGACCATAGAGCTTCCCAACAACTACGCGGGAAAGACACTGAAGATCACTCTGACAGCCGCCGAGGACCAGGCCTTTACCCGGTTTGATCCGCTTCGCATCTACGAATGGAAAAACATCTACCGCGTCATTCTGACCGAGAGCAGGCTTCCCCTGTTCTTAGGCTGCTTTCTGACGGTCTTCGGACTTGTGGTATGCTGTATCACGATTTTTGCACTGTTGTTTTCCGGCAAATTTTTGCGGATTTTATGTATCTCCATGTTTTCCATCTGTATCGGACTGTGGACACTGTGCTACTACAATGTACTCCTGATCTTCTCCATGCCGCTGTACACGATCTGCCTGTTGGAATATATGTCGCTTTATCTTGCCCCGATCCCTATGGTCATCTATATGCGGGAAGACGTCCGTGCTCTGGAGCAGCCCTTTATGTATGCAATATACAAGCTGCTGTTAGCCATTCAGATCACGGCCACCACCGTCGCCATCCTGCTGCATAGCGTCAATGTGATACACTGCGCGGCAATGCTGAAATATATGCAGGCTTTGATCGTCTGCCATCTGATCTATTTTATCATTGTGGAGTTTATGAATCTGCGACGCAGCCATCAGCTCGTCCACAGACTGTTTCTGGTGGGCATTCTGATACTTTCCGCCTGCGTCTTCTATGATCTGATCTACTATAATCTGGAACGCTACCGCGGCATGAACGCCCTCCCGACAAAGGGTGTTGCCTCCCTTGGCCTTGTCCTCTTTATCTTTCTTCTGATTGTTTCATTTTATGTAAACTTGACACAAAAACTGATGCAGGAGACAGAGCGCAATTCGCTGATCAAAAGCGCCTACACCGACGAGCTTACCCAGATCCATAACCGCCGCTACTGCATGGAGTATATGAACCGCATTCAGGAAACGGAGCTTCCCAACTATACGGTCTTTTGCTTTGACCTGAATAATCTCAAGATCACCAACGATACCTACGGACACGCCAAAGGAGATATCCTGATCAGGAGCGCCGCCGAGGTTATCCGGGAAACCTTCGAGGCTGACGGCATGGTGGCACGAATGGGAGGCGATGAGTTCATCGCCATTGTGGAAGTCTCCGATGCCCAAAAACTCACAGCGCTGACAGAGGCTTTTCAGGCCGGCATCGACCGGAAAAACCAGGAAATACCGGATCTGAATATGTCCATTGCCTACGGCTATGCATACAACAGCGCTGAGATCAATACCGTTGAAAAAGTATATCAGACCGCGGACGACCGTATGTATCAACACAAGCAGCACATGAAGCGATTGAGCGTCAGATAATGGTTCCGCCGCCGAGCACATACCCGTCCTCGTAAAACACCACGGCCTGTCCCGGGGTGATGGCGCGGACGGGTTTTTTAAATACACATCGGATCTGATCTTCTCCCTTTTTTTCAATCACACATCTCTCGCCCGCATGAGCATAGCGGATCTTGGCTAGTACCTCTCTGGGCGCCGACAGTCCTTCCATTCCCATGTAATTGATGTGGTCACAGACAAGAGTCGTCCCGAAAACTTCATCCGCTTCACCGATCACCACCTCACCCGTTTCCGGTCTGATCTGTGTCACAAACACGGGATGGCCCATAGCCAGATTTAGGCCCTTTCTCTGTCCTACCGTGTAATGGGTGATTCCCAGATGCCGTCCCAGCACCTCCCCGTCTTTCGTCACAAAGTTTCCCGGTTTCGGAACGCGCTCTTTCGCCGCTCTGTCGATAAAGGCCGCGTAGTCATTGTCCGGAATAAAGCAGATTTCCTGACTGTCCGGCTTGTGCGCCACGGGCAGACCCGCCTCCTCTGCGATCTGTCTGATCTCTTCCTTCGTGTAATCCCCCACCGGCATCAGGGTATGCGCAAGCTGTTCCTGGGTCAGACTGTACAGTGCGTAGGTCTGGTCTTTTTTTGCTGTCGCCGCATTTTTAACGGCACACCTGCCGTTTTCAAGTGTGACAACGCGTGCATAGTGACCGGTGGCAATATAGTCCGCCCCGATCTCCAGACTTCGGTGCAGCATCGCCTCCCACTTCACATAGCGGTTGCAGGCAATACAGGGATTGGGCGTCCGTCCGGCCAGATACTCCGCCACAAAATAGTCCATAACCGTTTCTTGAAATTCCCGTCTAAAATTCATCACATAATGAGGAATGTCCAACATCTCGGTCACCCGCCTCGCATCCTCCACCGCACTGAAACCGCAGCAGCCGCCCTGCTCAGCCATCGCAGAAGGACTTTCCTCCTGCCAGATCTGCATGGTGACACCCACCACGTCATAGCCCTGTCTCTTCAATAAAAGCGCTGCCACCGAGGAATCCACCCCGCCGGACATCCCTACTACTACCTTTTTTGCCATTT
>CAZUZZ010000045.1:8214-9410 GCA_964625055.1 uncultured Bacteroides sp.
ATCCGCTCCAATCTCACAAACCACAGATATCCCTCCTCCTGTGCCATGGCCTCCTTAATCATTTCTGTATATTCCGGCCCGGCCAGCGTACACAGCGCTTCCTGCATATTCTGTATAGCCTTCTCTGCTTCGGCAGGCTTCTTATCCTCCTCAAACAGATCCGGGAAAATAGTCATGCTGACATAAAATCCGTCCTGTCTGTCTCCCTGTTCCCAATGCCTGCGAAGCGCTTTGGCGGCCTGTTCCGCATCCAGCCCCCATTCCGACATTTCAACATACACCGAGCAGCCGGAAACGCCGGGCAGATGGCTTTCCAGTTCCTCGCATTCCCGGTTATCGTCCACCCAGACACTAATTTCCCCATCGTACTGCACGTTATTAAGCTGTAGATTTTCTATGACTGCCGCCTCATCCATATGAAACATGGCTTTCGGCGTAACGGAGTTCATAAGGGGAAACCGTCCCTGTATACTGTGTCCATCCCCGTCAAAGGTGCCGCTAAAGGGATTTTCCTCCGTCCCCAGACAAAACCAATAGTCGCTTTCCAGTTCAATATTATTCCGCAGACGATAGGATGCCGATACCGCCGGTACCCCCGGTTCCACGTCCATCCCTTCCCGCAGCATCTCCCGCAGCTTCAATAATTGATCTTCCGTATCGATCATATAGACGCCGTTCTTTTTACTGAATCCATTTTTCGTCAAATGTTCTTCCGGCAATAAAGCGTCCGCAAGCTGTGCCTGCAAGCTTTCTATTTCCTCCGCTTTTTCATCAATCGTCTGATCTCTGTCCGCAAGCAGACTGGACAGCTCTCCGTTTTCTGCAGTCAAAGAGCGGTTCTGAAAAGTATACCAGCTGCATCGGCCTGCCATCCACACAAACAATCCGCCCGCTATCCACAAAAGCAGACTAATCGCCCATCTCTTCCCTTTCATCACACGTCTCCTCTCCAGGCAAACAAATTCTATTCTCTTCCCTTCCCGCATAAATATAAATCATATCACACGTAGAAATGGTGTTTTATGACTTTTAAAAAATGGACGCATCCCCTGGTAACAGGAACCGCCATCCTTACTTTGACCGGATTAGTCAGCCGCTTTATCGGCTTTTTCTATCGTGTTTTTCTCTCCAATGTATTCGGCGCGGAGGGCATGGGCATCTACCAGCTCATCTCCCCCGTGCTGGCGCTCTCCTTT
>CAZUZZ010000046.1:0-9251 GCA_964625055.1 uncultured Bacteroides sp.
CTCGGTGATATCGTTATCGCTCAGCTGCTCCACGATCTCTTTGGCCCGGTCGATGACCATATCCGGTACACCCGCCAGCTTTGCTACCTGGATACCGTAGCTCTTATCCGCCCCGCCCTTCACGATTTTTCTGAGGAACACGATATCGTCGCCCTTCTCCTTGACGGCAATGCAGTAGTTATTCACATTGTCCATCTTTCCTTCCAGCTCGGTCAGCTCATGATAATGCGTGGCAAACAGAGTCTTTGCCCCCAGAATCTTGCGGTTGCTGATATGCTCGATCACCGCCCAGGCAATGCTTAATCCGTCAAAGGTGGAAGTTCCCCTGCCGATCTCGTCAAGCACCAGCAGGCTCTTGGAGGTCGCATTTCTTAAGATATTGGCCACCTCATTCATCTCCACCATAAAGGTGGACTGGCCGCTTGCCAGATCGTCGGAGGCGCCGACTCTGGTGAAAATCCGGTCCACAATGCCGATATCCGCCTTTTTCGCCGGTACAAAGGAACCGATCTGGGTCATCAGAACGATCAGCGCCACCTGCCGCATATAGGTGGATTTTCCTGCCATATTAGGACCCGTGATCACGGCGATGCACTGCTTTTTATCGTCCAGATGGGTATCATTTGCGATGAACATATCGTTCTGGATCATCTGCTCCACCACCGGATGACGGCCTTCCTTAATGTCGATCAGGCCCTTTTCATTCAGAGACGGCCGCACATATTGATTCTGCTCTGCTACATATGCCAGAGACGCGAACACATCCAGATTCGCCACCGCTCTCGCCGTCTTTTGGATCCGCTCCACTTCCCCGGCGATGGTTTCCCTGATCTCGCAGAACAGATCATACTCCAATGTAAAAAGCTTATCCTCCGCGTTCAGAATGGAATCTTCCAGTTCCTTCAGACGGGGCGTGGTGTAACGCTCCGCATTGGCAAGCGTCTGCTTGCGCACATAGTCCTCCGGCACCTGATCCTTATAAGAATTTGTCACCTCGAAATAATAGCCGAAGACCTTGTTGTACTTGATGCGCAGATTTTTGATGCCCGTGCGCTCCCGGTCTTCCTCCTCCAGAGCCGCAAGCCATGACTTGCCGTCTGTTTTCGCCTTTTTCAGGGAATCTATGGTCTTGTGAAAGCCCTCCTTGATGATACCGCCCTCCTTCACCGCGATGGGCGGTTCCTCCGTGATGGCGTCGTCAATGAGTCTGTGGATATCCTGCAGAGGATCCAGATCGTCACACAGCTCCTTAAGCAGGGGTGAGTCAATATCGGAAAGCACCGTCCGAATGGAGGGCAGCACCGCCAGAGAATTGCGTAGGGCGATCAGATCCCTTGGATTGGCGGTCTTATAGCTCACTTTGCCAAGCAGCCTCTCCAGATCGTAGATGGTATGCAGATACTCCCGCAGCTCCTCCCTGTCCACACTTTTTTTACAAAGAGCCTCCACCGCGTCCAGACGTTTCTCGATCCCCTCCCTGTCGATCAGGGGCTGCTCTATGTATTTGCGGAGCATCCGGCCGCCCATAGCCGTCTTCGTGCGGTCCAGAACGCCCAAAAGAGACCCTTTCTTCTGTTTCTCCCGCAGAGTCTCCGTAAGCTCCAGATTGCGCCTTGTAGCGCTGTCAAGGAGCATATATTTGCTGGTCAGATAGGGATAGATATGGGTAAAATGGGACAGAGACGTCTTCTGCGTCTCGTAAAGATAAGCAAGCAGAGCGCCCGCGGCGATCATTCCCACAGGAAAATCTTCGATGCCAAGCCCCTGCAGGGTATTCACCCGAAAATGCTTCATCAGTATCTTTTTACAGCCGTCCTCATCAAAATAATGGGACGCCAGAGAGTAGACGGACACATTCAGCCGGTTTTTCATATCCTCGATATCGTATCCGCTGACAAAAAACTGCTCATTGCAGATCACCTCCGAGGGCGCATACTTGTTGATCTCGTCCTGCAGTCTTCGGATATCCTCCACTTCCGTCAGATAATAGTCGCCCGTAGTGACATCCGCCACCGACAGACCGATCTTGCCCGGAAAATAAGTCACACAGAGCAGATAATTATTCTTCGTATCCTCCAGCGCCTGCATATTGATATTGGTGCCGGGCGTTGCGATTCGGATCACTTCCCGCTTTATGATCCCTCTCGCACTTTTGGGATCCTCCACCTGCTCACAGATCGCCACCTTATAGCCCTTGGAAACCAGCTTATTCAGGTAGCTGTCCACCGCGTGATAGGGAACGCCGCACATGGGCGCCCGCTCCGCCTGTCCGCAGCTTTTTCCCGTCAGGGTGATCTCTAATTCCTTCGATGCAGTGAGTGCATCGTCGAAAAACATCTCATAGAAATCGCCCAATCTGTAAAAAAGAATACAGTCCTTGTACTCCTTCTTTGTCTCCAAGTACTGTTGCATCATTGGTGTCAGTTCAGCCATTGGTCATCAACCATCTTTCCTAATCTCGTATGCTTGGATTGACCCATCCAGTCAACCATGCGTCCCGTATAATAAAAGCTGTGGCAAGTGTCAAGCGCCACCATGACAAATTTCCCAACCATTCTACTGTCCGCCTTAAAGTGCACCAGCATATTATTACTGAGTCTTCCCGTCACAAAGGCCGGATCCTGCTCGTTTATCTCCTCGACCAGGGCCTCCATCACTTTTCCCTGTAAAAGTGCCGCGCGCTCCTTCGCCGTCTCCTGCACCACCTTCAAGAGCTTATCAAAGCCCTCCCGCACGATCTCCTCCGGCACCTGCTCTTCCATAGCTGCCGCCGGGGTGCCTGTCCTCTTTGAATAGATAAAGGTGAAGGCGTTGTCGTACTGCACACGGCGCACCACATCGATGGTCTCCTCCACATCCTCCAAAGTCTCTCCCGGAAACCCAACAATGATATCCGTAGTGATGGCGATATCGGGAATTTCCCTCTTCAGCTTATCCACCAGTGCAAGATACTGTTCCTTCGTGTAGTGCCTGTTCATGGCTCTCAATATTCTGTCAGAGCCCGCCTGCAGAGGCAGATGCAGATGCCGGCAGATTTTTCTGGAATCCCGCATCACCTCGATCAGCTCGTCCGAAAGATCCTTGGGGTGAGAGGTCATAAAGCGGATCCGTTTCAGCCCCTCGATCTTTTCCACCTCTTTTAAAAGCGCGGCAAAGGTAATGGGCTGTTCCAGATTTTTTCCATAAGAATTCACATTCTGGCCAAGCAGCATGACTTCCACTACGCCGTCCTCGACCAGCTGCTCAATTTCCTGAAGGATTTCTTTCGGCTCCCTGCTTCTCTCCCGTCCACGTACATAGGGCACAATGCAGTAACTGCAGAAATTATTGCAGCCAAACATGATGTTAACGCCGGATTTATAGGGGTATTTCCGCTTTACCGGCAGGTTTTCCACGATCTCTTCCGTTTCCTTCCAAATCTCCACGATCATTTCCTGCTTCTCATAAAGATCCGCAAGGAGCGCCGGAAACTGGAAGATATTATGGGTCCCAAAAACAAGATCTACAAAGCGGTAGCTCTTCTTAATTTTTTCTACAACAGCCTGCTCCTGCATCATACATCCACAGAGAGCCACCTTTAAGTGAGGTTTTCTTTTCTTCAAGCCATTCAGGACGCCGAGACGCCCGTAGACCCGCTGATTGGCATTATCCCGCACAGTGCAGGTATTATAGAGAATAAAGTCGGCCTCCTCCTCCATATCCGTGAGGGCATAGCCGGCTTTTTCCAAAATTCCCGAGAGCTTCTCTGAATCTCTGGCGTTCATCTGACACCCAAAGGTGACCACACAGGCCTTTGGCTCCCGTCCCAGTTCTCTTTTTAGCTTCTCCACCGCAGCCCGGCACTTTTCTATATAAGCTTCCTGCCGTTCTGCATCTATCAAATTCTCGTCTGGCAATTTATTTCCCCTTTTTCCTCATATTCAATATTCGCAAATCTACGTCTCACACAAACGTATCTTCTCCAAAATTCCCACAACGTAAACCATCTCACGCGGAGAATACGAAGCATTTTCCAGATTTTCCTACAACGTAAACCACCCACGCGCGAAGAATGCGTAGCATTCTTCAGATTGAGCGTTAAACGCTCAATCGTTTGCAGCACGCCACCGCCAACGCCCCCGGTCCGATATGGCAGGCTATACTCAAGGAAAGAGGATCCATGTGTACATCAAAACCAGGAAACGCTTCCTGCACTTCCGCCTTCAACTGCTCGGCCGCAGCCAGATCATAGGTGTAGGCGATCTGCAGCCAGATATTATCGGCTCTTGCTCCGCCGAAACGTTTCTCCATATCATTTCGGATCGCATTGATCATAATGCTCTTACCCTGTGATACTGTCCTCGCCTTCGCAAAGGCATCCAGCTTCTCCCCCTGGATCTGTAAAACAGGCTTAAGCCGCAGGATCGTGCCGAGAGCCGCAGCAGCGGGCGTGATCCTGCCGCCCTTTTTCAGATAATACAGTGTATCCAGCATAATATAGATGCTGGAATTAAATTTATCCTCCTCCAGGATCTGTCGGATCCGCGCCGCATCCATTCCCTGTTCTACGAGCGCCAGCGCATCAAAAGCCGACTGTCTCTGGGTCACGGAGATCCGTTGGTTATTGACAACCTGCACTTTTCCATCATAATCCTCAGCCAGCATGAGTGCACTCTGGCAGGAGCCGCTTAAACCGCTGGACATGGGAATATGCACGATCTCGTCATGGGTCTTCAGTATCTCATCCCAGAGATTCATCACCGTCTCAGGGCTCGGCTGACTGGTGATAACATCCGCATTTTCGGAAAGTCTCTGGTAAAACTGCTCCTGTGTCAGGGTAATGTCCTCATAGAAAGTTTCCTCATTGATCATAAAAGGCATGGGAATCACATAGATCCCGCATTCTTTCGCCTGCGCCTGGGTGATACCGCTGTTACTGTCCGTTACGACTGCTACTTTCTTTGCCATAGTATTCCTCATTTTCCGTATGTTTTTTACTCTACATTACGAGTTTACCGTCAGATACTCCTAAAGTCAACCTCATTTATCTCACGCCGAAGCAGGCTCTTTCGCAGGGCGCTGTACTCCTCCCCGCTAAGTTCTATGTCTTCTGCAAGAATCTCATCCGCCCAGTCGCTGGCCTGCTGCAGAATGGCTGCGTCCTGATAAATATCTCCCAGCACAAAGCGCAGATCCCCGCTCTGCCTGATCCCGAAAAGATCCCCCGGCCCGCGCAGGGAAAGATCCTTGCTCGCAATGTAAAAGCCGTCGTTTGATTCATTCAGGATCTTAAGCCGCTCCATCGTCTCCGGCCGCTTGGATTTACTGATAAAAATACAGTAGGACTGTTTGTCGCCGCGCCCCACCCGGCCTCTCAACTGATGAAGCTGCGCCAGCCCGAACCGCTCTGCATTTTCTACGAGCATGACTGTAGCATTGGGCACATTGATCCCCACCTCGATCACGGTGGTGGATACCAGCACATCTATATCATGAGTCTCAAAAGCCTCCATGATACGTGTTTTTTCCGCCGGCCGCATCCTGCCGTGGAGAGAAGCCACCCGAATGGCATCGGGCAATGTGCTTTTCAGCTTTTGGGTGTAGGTGCCCACATCCTCCAGTTCTTCGGACTCCCCCTCCTCCACCATGGGACAGATGACATAGATCTGCCGTCCCTGTGCCACCTCTTTTTCTATAAACTTATAGGCAGTATTCCGATAAGAAGTGTCTACCACGCAGTTTTTGATGGGCAGTCTGTCCGCCGGCAGTTCATCCAGAACAGAAATGTGAAGATCCCCATAAAGAATGATCGCCAGCGTCCGGGGAATGGGCGTTGCGCTCATGACAAGCACATGTACCGCACCTCCTTTTTCCGCAAGACTTTCCCGCTGTCTGACGCCGAACCGGTGCTGCTCGTCTGTGATGACCAGCGCCAGATCATGGTAAATCACCTTCTCCTGGATCAGAGCGTGGGTGCCCAGTATAATGTCCGCCTCTCCGCTCTCGATACGGGCATAGATTTCTCTGCGGTCCTTCGCCGTTACGGATCCGGTCAGAAGCACCGGATTTATCTGCAGATGATACTGTTTTTTCAAGGCAAGCAGGCTTTCATAGTGCTGTCTTGCCAGAACCTCCGTGGGTGCCATCATGGCTCCCTGGCGGCCGTTTGCCGTACATAAGAGCAATGCCAGAAAAGCAAGGATCGTCTTTCCGGAACCCACATCCCCCTGCACCAGACGGTTCATGGTATACGCAGAGGTCATATCCGCCTGAATCTCCTCCCACACTCTCTGCTGGGCCGCGGTCAGACGGTAAGGCAGGGCTTCTATCAACCGCCCGGTCTGCGCCACCTCGATCATGGGACGATCGTTTTTTACCTGCTCATTGGCATCCCGCAATCGACGCAGCACCAGAATAAACTGAAAAAACTCGTCAAACACCAGACGTCTCCTGGCTTCCACCAGCGCATCACGCCCCGCCGGGAAATGCATCTGCTCCACTGCCTCCCGCAGTCCCATAAAGCCCAGTTCCCTGCGGATCTTCTCAGGTAAAGGGTCCTCCGAAAAATCAGTCAGCGTCACAGCCTGCCTGACCGCCTTGGTGATGGCATTGTTGGTCAGGCCCTTTGTGGTGGAATAGCGGGGCTGCATACGATCCACCAGCTTCCCGTACTCCTCCGGCTTATAGATCCGGGCCTGCTCCATCACATACCGTTCTTTCCTTCGCTGAAGACGTCCTCTGAAAATATAGGGAACGCCGCGCTTCAAGCTGTTTTTCAGGTAAGGCATATTAAAGTAGGTCATATGCAGTGTACCACCCTCACAGGCCGCCTGAAAAGTGGTAATGGACAATCCTCTTATATGTCTGGTCGCCACATTTCCAACAAGCTGTCCCGCCACCGCCGAAAGTTCCTCCTCCGGCGCCTGATCAAGAGCCACAGGATCAGAAAACTGCTCGTAATCCCTGGGAAAATAGTAAACCAGCTCTTCTGCGGTAAAAATATGCAATTTCTCAAAGAGGGCGGCGGTTTTATCACCGACGCCCTTCAAAGATCTGATATCCATAGATTACCCGATTATTCCGCTGAAATAATATAGTAGTAGATCGGCTGTCCGCCGCACTGCAGCTCAATATCACAGTCAGGATACTTTTCTCCTATCTGTTCTTTCAGCTTTTCCGCATCCTCCTCGGCGATCTCCTCGCCATAGTATATACTGATCAATTCCTTTTCCGGGGTCATCATCGCCTCTACCAGTTCAAAAGCCACCGTGGAGATTGCAGTTCCCACAGAGAGAATGCCGTTGTCTCCCAGTCCCATGAAGTCGCCCTGTCTGATCTCCCGCCCGTCGATATTCGTATCTCTCACCGCGTAGGTGACCTGCCCGGTGGCTACCTTCTGCATCTCAGAAAGCATAGTCTCCGTATTTTCCTCGACGGAAAGGTCCGGTACATAGTTGATCACCGCCGTAATACCCTGCGGCACGGTCTTGGTTGGAATCACTATGATCTTTTTGTCCTTCACAAGCGACTGCGCCTGATTGGCCGCCAGAATAATATTCTTATTATTAGGCAGAATGAAGATCGCGTCCGCATTTACCTTATCAATGGCGTTTAACATATCCTCCGTGCTGGGATTCATCGTCTGACCGCCCTCGATGATATAGTCTACGCCCAGTCCCTTAAAGATCTCTCCGATCCCGTCTCCCACGGAGACAGCGATAAAGCCCACATCCTTCTTCGGTCCCGGCAGATCGTCCTCCTCTTCGGGTTTTTCCTCCTGCTTGGACATCTTAAAAAGCTTTTCCTGATGTTCCAGACGCATATTGTCGATCTTCATATTGGAGAGTGCACCGTACTTTAAAGCCCGCTGGATCGCAAGACCAGGATCGTTGGTATGTACGTGCACCTTTACCACGTCCTCGTCCGCCACCACCACGATGGAATCTCCGATGGTCTCCAGATAAGCCTTGAAATCCATCTCTGTCTTGATATTAAATACCTTGTTCAGCATGATGATGAACTCGGTACAGTAGCCGAATTTAATCTCCGCGCCCGCCTGCGCCTCATAGCCCGGCGCCGGTCTGCCTGCGGAAGCCGTATGACCGCTCTTGTCTACCGTCAGATCGATCTCCTTGCCAAGATACGCATCATATGCGCCCTTGAGCACCTGCATCAGGCCTTGACCACCAGAGTCAACAACCCCTGCCTGCTTTAGGACAGGCAGCATCTCCGGCGTCTGTGAAAGCACCTCGTCCGCATGGCTGATCACCTGATCCAGAAAAGCGCTCAGATCCTCCACGCCTGCGTCCGCCAGTTCTCGCGCCTTTGTCGCGCCGCCCTTAGCCACCGTGAGGATAGTGCCCTCCTTGGGCTTCATGACCGCCTTGTAAGCCGTCTCCACCGCCTTCTCAAAGGCTGTGGCAAGCACGGGAACTGTGATCTCCTGACACTCCTTCACCCCCTTGGTAAAGCCGCGGAAAAGCTGGGACAGGATAACCCCCGAATTTCCTCTCGCTCCTCTTAAGGAACCGGAGGAGATCGCCTTACACAGGGATACCATATCGATATCCCCCATATCATAGAGGGCGGACACCTCTCTGGCTGCCGCCATGATAGTCATCGTCATATTCGTGCCCGTGTCGCCATCCGGCACGGGAAACACATTCAACTCATTGATCCACTCTTTTTTGCTCTCCAGATTCTTTGCTCCGGCCAGGAACATTTTAGCCATCAATCTGGCATCTATCCTATTTGACTCCACCTTATCTGATCCTCCCTTTAGTCAATCACTCTCACACCTTCTACGAAGATGTTGATCTTCTCTACTTCTATCCCGGCAAAATCCTCCACCTTGTACTTCACGCTGTCGATCAGATTATCCGCCACCGCCAGAATACTTACACCGTAGGATACAATGATATGGAAATTGATGGTGAGCTTGTTGTTGTTTAAAGAAACCTGTATGCCGCGGGTCATGCTGTCCTTTTTCAGCAGCTTGACGAGTCCGTCCCTGACGCTCATGCTCGCCATGCCGACCACCCCGAAGCACTCCATCGCCGCATTGCCTGCAAACTGCGCGATCACATCCTGGTCGATCGAGATATTTCCCATATGGGTATCCATTGAAGAGACTTTCATAGACTACCTCCTGTTTTATTATGCTAAATATATATTGCTATTATAACCCGATATCCCTAAAAAAGAAACTGAAAAAAACTTATAATTTTCACTTGCAATCTCTTCCACTTTCTGCTATTATACAAATGTTGCGT
>CAZUZZ010000047.1:0-9017 GCA_964625055.1 uncultured Bacteroides sp.
TGGTAGGCGATATGGCATCTCAGGGAACGACTCCCAGAAGACTGACTGACCTGATCGGTTCCTTGTGTGACCTGACAAGCGGTTCGGGTGACAAGGGTACGCCGGTAATCTTGATTCAGGGATATTTTGACAATTATACAAATTAGCTGCATTCTTATATACATATAATTAAAGCAGATACAGAGAGTGTGTTTTTGTTCCTTTATACGTTTTTAAGGCATAAAAGAAGAGCTGTCGCACAGATGGATGATACATCCTCTTTGCAACAGCTCTTCTCTCATACATAATTCACAGCTCTTTATCCTTCATATGCCTCTTTCCAGTCTGCCACTGTCTGCTTACCAATAGCATGGTAATAAACTAAGAATAAAAAGATTGCTGCCAGCGCCGCATATTTTCTAACTCGTTTCCCTTTTTCTCCCCACTTCACCAACTTCGCGATGATCTCTCTCTTTTCTTCCTCTGTTATTCCACACTTCCCGTCCATGAAATACAAAAGCAAATAGATACATCCTGCAATCATGGCGATTGTCGCATAGACCTGCAGATAGGGAGCATCTCCTGTCTTCGGTTCTTTGTCCCCGGAAGCAGGAACAGAATTATTGGTTGCCACAACACCTGCATCAGACGCAGCACTCATGTCAAAGCTGACAGCAGAATTGCTGCCGCCGGAAGCATCGCTGTTTGTGCCGCCATCGCCGGAACCGTTATCACCGGAACCACTGTCGCCGGAATTGCTGCCGCTGCCGGAACTACTGTCACTGGAACCGCCGCTGCTTCCGGAAACATTATTGCCGTCAGAACCACCGGTAGTTCCGCCGCCGCTTTGTATTTTTTCAAAGCGTGCTTCCAGAGTGTGGCTTCCGGTTACGTCCTCAAAATCATAATATTTTACGTTGTTCTCTCCATCACTGATTCCGGCTCTTGTATAGTCTGCTGTCTGGGCGTTGCTTAATTCATCTTTGCCATCCACCAAAATTGCGGAAACCCGGTATCCCTCATCCGGCGTAATCGTGAATCGCAGACTTTCACCGGATTTTACAGAGTATTCGCCGGGATTCGAGATGCTCTCCGCGGGGCCTGTGATGCTTCCCCCGGGGTGTGCAACTGTTTTAATGGTAAAAAACTCTCTTGAATCCTCAGTCCAGATTGCATGAATATTCATTGTGCCCGTAACCTTACTAGAAGAAGTAAATTCATTGTTACCTTCATCCTCCCATCGAGAAAAAGTGTAACCCTTTTTTTCCGGAGCAGGCAGCTTATTTATAGTTGTATCGGACGGGACAAGTATTACATCAATGATACTATCCTCATCCCAAAAGGCTACCGTGTAATACTTTACTGTGGCTTCAACGTTGTCACCAGCTACCACTGCGGTAACAGTTGTATTTACATAATTTTCTGCATCTGTGATATCGTATATTGTGTATGTACCATCAGGTACATTAAAAATGTCTATATAATTGTTGTTGCTATCCAACAGGGCGAATTTTCTATCAGAGTTATTCCACGCTGAACCATCTTTAGTGACTGTGATATTAACTGCATATGTATCCGGAACCTGAGGCAGTAGATCCGGGATATTCTGAAACCACCTCTCCCCGCCATATGCCGCATTGTAAGCTTCCACTGCTTCTGCAAGTGTCGGAACCGTTGTATTAGTTAACTCCGCTCCATCTTTTGTCCGGAAAGTAAAGTGAATGCCATCAGATCGGGAAAAACATGTACTTTCTATAGTTGGTGGGTTTACCGGACTACTCGTTAGAGTAATTATTAAATTCGTCAAATTGTTACAGGAACTAAACGCACTGTTACCCAGGCTGGTATGGTCATTTTCCAGTATGACACTTCCTAAATTCGTGCATCCCCAAAATGCATTATTTCCAATACTTGTAACATTGGCAGGAATGGTAACACTCGTTAAACTTTCACACGAAATAAATGTTTTCTCTCCAATGCTGGTAATACCGTTTGGAATTGTAATATCTGCCAGATTATGACAGTTACCAAATGCTGTGTCCCCAATACTGGTAACAGTGTCGGGAATGCTGACATTTTCTAAATTGGTACAATTAACAAATGCACGCGACCCGATACTTACCACCGCGTACGTAACATCTCCGTATGATGCCTCCGAAGGGATCGTCAAAGCTCCCGATGCAGATGTTCCATCCTCATGCCCCGTGACCTGAACCTGTCGATTGTCCGCATCTATAATTTTGAATATAAATTGATTGTAAGTAAAAGTGTCTCCCGTAACCGGGCTGACAGCATCCTCATTCACATCGGAATCTTCTGTTTCCTTATCCGGAGCAGGGTTTTCTGCTTCCTCATTTGGATCAGGAGTTTCTGCTCCTTCATTTGTGTTGTCATCCGGCACAGTCTCTGTCTCTGTTTCCGTTTCTGTCTCAGTGCCCGTATCCACACTTTCATCTTCAACAGAATCTTCGGATTCTTCCTCTATGGCAGCAACGATATCCGACGGAACATTTTCCATATTTTCCTCCGCCTGCATCAAAAGGTTGCTCTGACTGATCAGCAAAGCGGCTATCAACAATGACGCCATCCCCTTATAGAGCCGCCTGTTCTTTCTGTTTTTTCTTCCTTTTTTATGCATTGTTCCTTCCCCCTGCAAAAATATTTTCCACAATAGAAAGATATAAACTCCAAATATTTTTATAGTATATCACAAAATCTGCTTAGTTGGAATGATTTTCCTCCCTTTTTGTTTCATAATTTTCTTTCACAAATTGAATCCTTTTCGGTGCTATGATATAGTAGAAAAAAAGAACTGACAATTATTGGGAGGTGGCTATGAAGCTGGTGGTATTGGAGCGCAACAGTGTCGGGACAGATATCGACATGGGTTGCCTGGAAAAATTCGGGGAGGTAATCTGCTATCCGAATACGGTGGCGGACAATGCGGCGGAGAGGGTGCAGGATGCGGATATTGTCATCGTGAATAAGGTACCCATGAATGAGAGCACGCTGGAAAATGCGCCGAATGTAAAGCTGATCTGTCTGTTTGCGACAGGTTTTGATAATGTGGATCTGGCCTACTGTAAGAGCCGCGGTATCAAGGTGGCGAATGTGGTCAATTATTGCACGGCGGCGGTGGCGCAGCACACGCTTTTGTTAGCTATGGCACTTTCGGAGAAACTGGCTTTTTACGATGATTATGTGAAGTCGGGAACCTACGGTGCGCAGGACAGATTCTCTAATTTTGATAAACCCTTTAATGAGCTGGAAGGGAAGACCTGGGGTATTGTCGGGATGGGCGGCATCGGTCATAAGGTAGCCGGTCTGGCCACCGCCTTCGGCTGTAAGGTGATTTTTTATTCAGCGTCCGGCAAGAGCACCTGCACAGAGTATGAGCGGGTGGAGCTTGACAGGCTTTTACAGGAATCAGATATTCTGTCCCTGCACTGTCCTTTGAGTGACAGAACCAGAGGATTGATCAATAAGGAGGCGCTTTCCCAGATGAAACCTTCTGCCATACTGGTCAATGTGGCGAGAGGTCCTGTCGTAGATACGCAGGCGCTTTATGAGGCGCTGATGGAGGGGAAGATTGCGGCAGCAGGTCTGGACGTGCTGGAGAAGGAACCAATTAGCAAGGATAATCCGCTGAATGAGATCAAGGACAGTACGAAGCTGATCATTACGCCGCATATGTCATGGGCGAGCACGGAATCCAGAGAACGTCTTGTGGAAGAGGTGGCAAAAAACATTGAGGCATATTTGGACGGGAAAGAGCGGAATATTGTCAACTGATTGAAAACCAGGGTTTTCAATCGATTATGGAGGGAGCGAAGAAATATGGGAATTGTAATTGAAAATGCACTGGTGGTACTGCCTGAGGGGGCAGAAGATGTGATTCGGGAGACTTCACTCTATATCGAGGGAGATAAGATCGCAGGGATTGGCGATGCACCGGCGGGATTTAGCCGGGATAAAGTGATTGACGGTAAGGATAAACTGGTGATTCCGGGACTGATCAACTGTCATACACACTCTTATATGTCCTTTATGCGAAATGTGGCGGATGACCTTTCCTTTATGGATTGGCTTTTCGGGAAGATCGATCCCATCGAACAGAAAATGACGGATGAGGATACATATTGGGGAGCGAATCTGGCGATCATCGAGATGATGAAGAGCGGGACCACCTGTTTTAACGATATGCAGATGAATATTCATCAGACGACCCGGGCGGTGAAGGAATCCGGGATGCGCGCCGTGATCTGCCGCGGACTTGTAGGAAGCGGAAATGACGAGGCAGGACAGATGCGTCTGCGTCAGGCATATGAGGAGAGAGATGCGGCGGCAGACTGTGACCGGCTCACTTTTAAGCTGGGACCCCATGCGCCTTACACCTGCGATGAGGCTTTCTTAAAGATCGTGGCGGAGGAGGCGAAACGGGAAAACATGGGGATTCATATTCATTTGTCGGAGAGCGAGAGTGAGATCGGGCAGATCCAGGAGAAGTATGGCTGTACACCCATTGCCTTGGCGGAGCGGAGCGGTATTTTCGACGTGCCCACGATCGCGGCTCACTGTGTGCAGGTGACAGATGACGATATTGATATATTAAAACGGAAAAATGTCAGCGTTGTGACGAATCCCGCCAGCAATATGAAGCTGGGGAACGGGTTTGCGCCCATTGCAAAGATGCTGGAAAAGGGCGTGAATGTCTGTCTCGGCACGGATGGTGCGGCTAGCAATAACTGCCTGAATATGTTCCATGAGCTGAGCCTGTTGACTCTGATTCACAAGGGTACCGGCAAGACACCTCAGTGCGTCAGCGCGAAGGAGGGCTTCCGGATCGCTACCATCAACGGGGCGAAAGCGCTGGGACTGGAGAAGGAGATCGGATCCATCGAGGTAGGGAAAAAAGCGGATCTGGCGATCCTGGATCTGAACACACCGTCCCTTACACCCAGAAACAATCTGCTTGCAGGATTGTCCTATTCCGCTAACGGTTCCGAAGTGGATACGGTTATCATTAACGGGCAGATTACCATGGAGAACCATCGGATCCTGACGATGGATGAAAAGACGGTTTATAAAAAAGTCCAGGAGACCATTGAGCGGATAGGGATCTGATTTTTTAATGGCATTTCGTAGAGAAGTTTGTTATAATGTACGCAGGTAGATATTGATAAGAATTTGTTTGGGAAAGGGGATAGAGTTATGCTGGCGACATTGATACCGTATTTTGATAAGGACATGAAAGTTTCAGCTTATGCTCTGGTTTCGCAGAGAGAGAACAGTCTTTTGAATCCGCCGATCTTCGGCACAAGCAGCCCGAATGGGCTTGCGGAGATCGGGGGCGTGGAGGTCGTACATAATATAGGGATCGATACCCTGTCGCCCGGAACAGACGTTCTGATTCCGGTGACCCATATTGCGGTGTTTTCCGATTTGGAGTCGAAGTGCGAGGAGTTTCGCGGCAGATTGGTGCTGGTATTTGACGATCAGGTGGAAAACAACGATGCCTACAGAAACCGTTTTACCCAGTTAAAAGAGGAAGGCTATAAACTGGCTATTTCGAAACTCCCGGTGAGCCGTTATGAAGAGTGTAAAGAACTGTTAGAGTTGATGGATTACGTGATTCTGGATCAGAAAGAGGTGGACCTTACCAAGGTCAAGATCTATTTTAGGAGACAGTATCCGCAGATCAAGATCTGTGTGGGGAATATTGACAGCCAGGATATCTTTGACAGCTTAAAGGATGATGATAATTTCCATTGGTTCGAGGGCAAGTTCTACCGCATTCCGATCACAAAGGGTGAGACGGAAGTATCCCCGTTAAAGATTAATTATCTGGAGTTGATGAATATTGTCAATGCTCCGGATTTTGAGCTGACAGAGGCGGCGGACGTAATCGGTCGTGACACTGCGTTGGTGGTGGATCTTCTTAAGATGGTAAATCACATTGCAGTCAATTCTCAGGTGACATCCATCCGCCATGCAGCGGCAATTCTGGGACAGCGTGAACTGAAAAAGTGGATCAACACCGTGATCACAAAGGAACTGTGTGCGGACAGGCCCAACGAGGTTTCCAGAACATCCATGCTGCGTGCGAAGTTTATGGAGTGTCTGGCACCGGTGTTTGGACTGGGCATGAAATCTTCAGAGGTTTTCCTGATGGGTCTGTTTTCCATCTTAAATATTATTTTAAATATGCCCATGGAAGAGGCGCTTAAGATGGTCACGGTCTCTAAAGAAATTGAGGATGCGCTGGTGCGCGGTACGGGAGAACTGGCGAATATCTATTCCTTTGTTGTAAGCTATGAGGCGGCGGACTGGCAGGAGATCAGCAGGCAGCTTATCGTGCTGAATGTGGACACGGATGTAATTTATCAGGCATATACCGAGACGGTTTGCTGGTATAAAGAAATGTTTTTTGAGACAGAAGCGTAAGGAGGAAACTAATAGTGAGTAGTGAGATCAGAGACATTAATCTTGCCGAATCCGGTGAGAGGAAGATTGAGTGGGTGAAGAGAAATTGCGATCTGCTTCGTACTTTGGAGAAAGAGTTTTCCGAGTCGAAACCCTTCGCAGGCAAGAAGGTAACGCTTTCCGTACATCTGGAAGCAAAGACCGCATATCTGTGTCTGGTACTGGCGGCGGGCGGCGCTGAGATGTATGTGACCGGTTCTAATCCCCTATCTACGCAGGATGATGTGGCGGCAGCGCTTGTAAAGGCAGGGTTGGAAGTACACGCGTGGTATGACGCGACGCAGGAAGAATATGAGAGCCATATCCGTGCGGTATTGGAGCCGGGTCCGAATATCATCATTGATGACGGCGGTGATCTGGTTACCATGGTGCACACTCAGATGCCCCACTTGATTCCGAATATCATCGGTGGCTGTGAGGAGACTACCACAGGCATCATCCGCCTGGAGGCGATGAACAGGGTGGGAGAGCTGAAATTCCCCATGGTTCGTGTCAACAACGCTGCTTGTAAGCATTTCTTTGACAATAGATACGGCACAGGGCAGTCTGTTTGGGACGGTATTAACAGAACGACCAATCTGATCGTGGCAGGTAAGATTGTAGTTGTAGCGGGCTATGGCTGGTGCGGTAAAGGTACGGCGATGAGAGCGAAAGGGCTCGGTGCGAGAGTTATCGTTACAGAGATCGATCCGATCAAAGCGATCGAGGCAGTGATGGATGGCTTTGACGTGATGCCTATGAAGGAAGCAGCGAAGCTGGGCGATTTCTTCATTACTGTGACGGGCTGTGACGGCGTTATCGATAAGGAAGATTTTGCCGAGATGAAGGAGGGCGCAATCCTCTGTAATGCGGGACATTTTGACTGCGAGATCGATATGGCCTGGTTGAAAGCGAATGCGGTGGAGACCAGAGAGCAGAGGAAGAATATCATGGGTTATAAGCTGCCCACAGGCCAGTGGATCTTTGTGCTGGCAGAGGGACGTCTTGTGAATCTGGCAGCAGGTGACGGCCATCCGGCAGAGATCATGGATATGAGCTTTGCAATTCAGGCGCTGTCTGCGAAATATCTGGTGGAGCACGCCAAGGAGCTTACAGAGAAGCTGATCGACGTGCCGGAGGAAGTGGATAAGGATGTGGCGAAGCGTAAGCTGGCATTCCTTGGCAAGGAGATCGATGTGCTGACCCCTGAGCAGGAGAAGTATCTGAACAGCTATACAGTATAACCGTCGCAGACTCGGCAGTCTGCGACTAAAGAATTGCTGTGCAATTCTTTCTTAAATGTTTTAGACTGTGGCATTTTATAATGATGTAGATGTCGCAGACTTAGCAGTCTGCGACCAAAGAATTGTAGCAAATGGGGCTGCATTGTGCCGGGAATCGTGAGGCACGTATGCGGCTCCCCTTTTTGTACATCCTATAAAATAGTAAAAAGGAGTGGAACGAAAATGGACAAAATAGTACGAGAAGGTTTTGCAGAGGACTTACTGCAGTATCTGAATGATAGCCCTACGGCATATCACGCTGTGGAGAATGCGTCGGCTTTGTTGAAAGAGAGCGGCTTTCAGGAATTGAAAGAAACGGAGAGCTGGTCACTATGCAAGGGCGGTAAGTATTTTGTAGTGAAAAACCACTCGGCAGTGATTGCGTTTATAGTCGGTGGAGGAGATCTGGCAAAAGAGGGATTCCGCATCATAGGGGCACACACGGATTCGCCGGCTCTGAAGATTAAACCGGGTGATTGCAGTGTCACGCCGGAGGGTTATGTCAGGGCAAACGTGGAGATTTACGGTGGCGCCATTTTGAGTACCTGGTTTGACAGACCTCTTGCGGTGGCGGGGCGCGTTGTGATAAAGGAGAATGGAATGCTTCAGGAAAAGCTGGTTAGGATAGACAAACCGGTGTTTATGCTGCCGAATCTCTGTATCCATCTGCACCGGGACGTAAACGAAAAATGTGCTTATAACAAACAGACCGAGATTGTTCCGCTTATGTCCATGAAAGAGGAGAATGTGGAAAAGGGAGATTATCTGCTGAATCTGTTGGAAGAGGAATCGGGAATACGGAAAGAAGATATTGTGGATTACGAATTGTTCCTGTATGAATATCAGAAAGGCATTTTCACCGGCAGGAAACAGGAATTTATCTCCGCGTCAAGGATCGACGATCTGTCTATGGTTTACGCCGGTCTTACGGCATTGACGGAAGCCGAAGAAGGAGGAAAAGAAACCAGAGTGTTTGCCGCCTTTGACAATGAGGAGGTGGGAAGCACTTCCGCCCAGGGCGCACATTCAGGACTTTTACTGCATCTTTTGAATCGGATCTGTAAGAATCTGGGATTGACGGATGAGGGCTATTTTCAGGCAGTTGCCAATTCGACCTCCGTTTCCGCCGATCTGGCTCACGCGGTGCATCCTAACTACAGCGACAAACATGACTCGGAAAACCGTCCTGTTTTAGGCGGAGGGCCGGTGATCAAATATTCGGCGGCACAGCGTTATGCTACGACAGCATACAGCGCGGCTTATTTCATAGAAGCCTGTGAGCGGGCGGGAGTG
>CAZUZZ010000048.1:0-8985 GCA_964625055.1 uncultured Bacteroides sp.
GTTCAAACATGGTAAACTAATTTTATCTATGGACAGATAACAAGAAGTGAGGTATTGCATGGAAAAAGTATATGTGATCGGTGCAGGGCCGGCGGGTCTCACCGCCGCTTACGAGCTGTTAAGACAGAGCAAAGAGTACGAGGTCACGGTGCTGGAGGAATCGGACGCCATGGGCGGCATCTCCAAGACCGTCAACTATAAAGGCAACCGCATGGACATGGGCGGCCACCGTTTTTTCTCCAAAGTGCCGGAAGTAAACGAATGGTGGAATCATATGCTGCCCGCACAGGGATCACCCACCTATGACGATATCGTTCTGGGGCGCACAATGCCCCTTGCTAAAGGCGGCCCCGACCCGGAGAAGGAAGACCGGGTGATGCTTCGCCGGAACCGGGTATCCCGAATCTATTTTAACCGGAAGTTCTTTGACTATCCCATCTCCTTAAAGCCGGAGACATTTATCAATATGGGCTTTTTGACCACGATCCAGGTAGGCTTCAGCTACCTGGCCGCCATGATTCATAAGCGACCGGAAAATTCCCTGGAGGATTTTTATGTAAACCGTTTTGGTAAAAAGCTCTACTCTATGTTCTTTGAAAATTACACGGAAAACCTCTGGGGGCGGCATCCTTCCGAGATCGCGCCCGACTGGGGCGCACAGCGGGTCAAGGGATTGTCCATCACCGCTATTTTAAAGGATATTTTCTCCAAAATGCTCCCCGGAAAAAAAGATCGTGAAGTAGAAACCTCCCTGATCGAAGAATTCAGCTATCCCAAACTGGGGCCCGGACAGCTCTGGGAGGTGACCGCTGAGAAGATCGAGTCCATGGGCGGCCGGATCCTGCGCCACAGCAAGGCAGTCGGCCTCCACAAGGACGAAGGGGGCCGCATCACCTCCATCACTTACCAGACACCGGAGGGCGAGGTGACCGCCGAGGGCGATCTCTTTATCTCCTCCATGCCTGTCAAGGATCTGGTGGCAGGCATCAACGACGTGCCAAAGGATATGGCAGCCATCGCCGCAGGGCTTCCCTACCGCGACTATATGACCGTAGGCCTGCTGCTGCCGAAGCTGAACCTGAAAAATAAGACGAAATTAAAGACCATCGGCAATATCGTGCCGGACTGCTGGGTGTATGTACACGATAAGAGCGTCCGCCTGGGACGATTCCAGATCTATAATAACTGGTCCCCCTATATGGTGAAGGATCTGGAGCACACCGTCTGGATCGGTCTGGAATATTTCGTTTTTGAGGGGGACAAATACTGGAATATGTCGGATGAGAACTTTACACGCTTCGCGGTAGATGAGATCGTCAGTATGGGGCTGATCGACAAAGCTTCCGATGTGATGGATTCCCATGTGGAGCGGGTCAAGAAAGCCTATCCCGCCTACTTTGACACCTACAAGGATATGGACAAGCTGACGGCTTACTTAAACACCATCGACAACCTCTACTGTGTGGGCCGCAACGGTCAGCACCGTTACAATAACATCGACCACTCCATGATGACCTCCTTTGAGACCGTAAAAAATATCTTAAACGGCGTTTCCTCCAAAGACAACATCTGGAACGTCAACACGGAGAAGACCTACCACGAGGAACGCAGCGAGGAGACCGTCACACAGATCGACCAGATCGACTAGCGGTGCGGTTTTGCACCCACTGCACCAGAACACTTACCAGCACCAACAGAAGTGTATAGACTGCCATAGCGTATAAATAGCGCGTGTTATGAATAGATTGCAGATAGTACCAGGGCGGGAGAAGCATTTTCCCCGCCCTGAAATATTGCAGATTTAAGAACACGGGGCAGAGCGCCAGCATGACCGCTCCCAGGGGCAGCAAGAGCAGCCCCAGTCTCTGAGGTGTGCGGCACAGGAGCCTTAACAGATTCACAAAAGCAATCACACAGCAGGCAAAAACCGCACAGCTTGCCACTTCTCTTCTCCAATCCGTAAATACGCCCGCCAGCTTACAGGACAGCAGTAAAACGACGCCCGCATCCAGAAGAAACACTGCACAGGCGCCGTAGGAAGTAAAAAGCCGCTTCGCCACAGGTACTCTCCCATAGACGCCCCGACTCTCATCCTGCATAAAACAGAGTGCCGCAGAAAGTCCCACAAAGGTAAACCATACTGCCAGGATCCCCCTCAGCGGAGCCTGCACATAGGTAAAATCCTCCTTCTCTCCCGTCGTTCCATCGGGATAGACCATCTGAAAGAGACTGCCCTCCACGGCAACGCTCTCATAGGTCTGCCGCAGCCTTTCCTCACTGATCTCTTCGAGCCCCAAGTCTTTTCTCACATAGCTTTCATAGACCGCATAGGAGAAGGCCGGATAGATCGCTCCCGAAAGAATTTCCCTGCCAAGGGTCAGAGACACACTGTCCTGCCGCTCCAACACCGTCACCAGCGGCCGGATCCGCCGTTTCTCCGCCAGCTTCTGCAGATCTTCTTCCATATCCTCAGAAAAGATCCAGGCAGCGTCCGCCTCCCCCGACTCTACCAGCGCTCTCGCCTCTCCCTCCTCCGCACAGGTAAGATAGCGAAATACGCCTTTTCCGGCAAGAAGCCGATCCGCCACCTCCCCGGCCGCCGGGTCATTCTCCGGCACGCACAGAGCGATGGTGGCAATCCCGCTCTCTTCCTTCGCAAAACCGTTCACCCCGGCCGCAAGGAGGGGCGCAAGGCAGAGCATAATGAGAAAGCTGTATTTTTTTAACAGCCGCTTTTGCAGCAGATAAAATCTTATGAGCATCTACATCCTCCTGCGCCTGATCACCAGAGCCAACACCAAAAATCCTGCCAGATAAAGAAGCAGTGCCATGCCCGCGTACCGGGCAGATTCCCCCAGCAGGCTATTCTTCACGAAGCACAGCGCCGCACCGGAAGGGAGGCGCTCCCCTGCCAGACGCATCCGCTCCGGGAAAAAGGCGGACGGGTAAAAATAGCCCGAAAGATATCCCATCCCCACGCCGGCAAGCAGCTGCAGCAGGATCCCGCCTACGATCCCCTCCGCCGCCTCGTACAAAAAAAACTGCAGAGCCGCAAACATAGCTGCCACCGGAAGCAGAGAGAACAAAAAATCCCGAAGAGGCTCTGCGCCCATTCCCTCCCATTCCGGCACACTGATCAGCTTCCGTTCCAGTCCAAGAGCAACAGGACAAGCCAGACAAAACAGATCCAAAAGCAGAAGGGACAGATATGTCAGATATTCGCACAGGATCTGCCACATCGCTCCCACACCTCTGGCTCTCACAAAACCCGAAAGCGCCGCCGTCCTGCGGGCAAAAAAGGCGCCGTTTAACAGACCCGAAAGCAATACCATAAGCAAAATGATACTGCAAAAATAATACAGCTCCATAGAAAGTCCCTGAGAATAGCCCAGAACCTCCACCTCACTGAAACCGCTCCGGGAAAGCACCAGATTGATCAGCATCAGATTCAGGCGGTCCGTCTCCCGTCCGATCTCCTCTCTCCTGTCCTCCTCAGCAAGCACCCGCTGTACACCGTAGATAGCGCTCTGGGATCTTGTCACCAATGTAGAGGCCAGATCAACGATCTCTCCCATCACCATCGTTCCCAGCCCTTTCTGTCCCTGGGCAGCCGTGTAGGTGATCAGACGATCGTTGTCTCCGCTCACGATAGATTCCATCAAGTCATCCGGCACCCGCACAACGGCATAGAGATCTCCCCGCGAAAAGGCTTCCTCAGCCTCTTCCTCCGACATCCCCACCAGCTCTATCATCAGCCGGGAATCGTCCATGGTCTGCAGGGCATTGATCCCGAACCCCAAATAGGAATCCGACAGATCACCCACCATACCGATGCGGTATCTCGTCCCGCCTGCCGCAAGAGCTCCCTGCGCCACCAGCAGATACGCCAGCGCGCCCACACAGGCACAGACGCAGAGATTGGCGATAAGCAGACCGGGCAGCAGCCTGCCGGCACGCTTTATCTGTGCGAAAAAATAGGCACCTATCTGTCTCATCTACAATTCCTCCGCCAGTTTGTGAAAATCACCGTCATACTGATAAGGCCGCAGTCTGCCATTCTTTAAAACATAGCAAGCGTTACACAATTCCAGATCCTGCACATCATGGGTCGTGAGCAGCACCATGCCGCCCGACGCCTTATAAGCCTCCAGATAACGGTATATGCTCTCCTTGCAGACCAGGTCCAGGGCCGCCGACGGCTCGTCAAGCACCAAAATCTTCGGATGGGAGGCCACCGCACAGCCGATCGACAGACGCTTTTTCATGCCGCCTGACATACGGTGTACAGGCATTTTCAAAAAGCCGTCGATCCCCAGCATTCCAAGCGCCCCGTCCGCCAGCTCCCTTTGCAGTGTTTTTCTGTCGTGCCACAGCCGCAGATTATCCCAGGCATTTAATTCCTCCATCAGCGGATCCCCCTGCGGCACATAGCCAAGCACCTTCGGGATCTGTCCCGAACGACGCAGCAGATCTGTTCCCTGATAAAAAAAGGAGCCGCCGTCCGCCCTGCGCACGCCCGCCAAAATAGAGAGCAGTGTGGACTTCCCGCTGCCGTTGCTGCCAAGGATTCCCACACAGCTTCCTCTCCCCACAGAAAAAGAGATATCTTCCAGTACCGTCTTTCCAGAATAGGATTTTCGTATCCCCGTCACTTCTACTTCCATAGGCACCCCGCCTTTCCCGCTGCCGATCACCCCTCTCCGGCAAGCGCCGCCTCGACTGCCGCTGCGATCTGCCGCATTCCTGCCGCCGTAGGATGCACGCCGTCGCTGCTCATCTCCTGTAAATTTTCTATGGTGACTCCGCAGTCGTATAGATCGATCACAGAAAGTCCTCTGTTTCCGGCGATCCTGTCAATCACCTCGCTATAGTCCGCCGCCGTCAGCCCTTCCCCGTTCACGAACTCCACATAGGGGGTCTGGGTACCGTAATCCCCCACCTGCAGCAGAGTACAGCAGTAGATCCGGGCCGATGGATAATTGGCCTGCAGCTTGTCGATCATCAGGGTATAGGCATCGCTGAATGTACCTATCACTCCCGCCGCCACCGCGACTGTGCCATCATTATCTCCCAGAGGAATCCCCTGCAGCAGATCATTAGTGCCCAGATACACAATGATCCTGTCGGGGCAGGCATCTCCCGGTCCCGCCAGAGCGCTGGTACGAAGTTCATTGCAGGCACACTGAGGATCCGCCATTCCGGTAGAGTCTCCCGCCACAGTGGCTCCGGAGCTGGAACCATTCACATAGAGGGCAAGCTCCAGATCCCGAGCAGCAATCTGCCACCAGGTATCCCCCAGCTCTTTGACTTCACCGTATTCCGGGAAGAAAACATGGTATCCTTCCGGATTGTATCCCTGAAAAGTAGAAATACTGTCTCCCAGAATAGAAAAGGCTCCGCCGGCAAGCTGCTCCGCCTCCTGCGTCTGCACGACTTCCTCCGCCATCTCCTGTGAAGCCTCCTCATCCACGCTGATTTCTTCCTGTTTACTCTCTACATTCTCAACAGGCTGAGGAGCTTCAACTATGTTTTCATCCTGTATATCCTCAGCCTGCACTGCTTTGCCGTCCTCTGTTCCGTCCTGTTCCGCCGCCTCCATAGCACCACAGCCACACAGAAGCAGGGAAGCCGCCAGAATACCGGCCATCATAATACGCATTCTTTTCATCTGCTCGTCCTCTGCCCGTTTCTTAAGCATTGCTGTCTTACATATCTACTTTTTCTTAAACATGGACTGTCTCGCCCCGTGCATGGCTCTGTGCTTCAGCACATCGTCCACCGCGTCCATGCGAAGGCCGGCGTCGATAAAATCGCAGTATTTGCAAAAAGGATAATTCTGCCTGCCCGTGGCGATGGTCTCCCGCAATTTCTTATATTTCTCGCTGTTCCAGCCCTCACGCAGAGAGGTCTGATTCAGATCTGCCAGCTCCGTCACCTCGAAATTATCGCAGCAGCAGATGCCCAGCTTACCGAAAGGGGTGATCCACAGATCCGTAAAGGGCATCAGACAGGTCTCCTTGATGATCTTTCCCTTGGACTGTTTATTCGGAGCACTGCCTGCACGGTTCGTCAGCACCTCCTTCAGATAGCGGATCTGCACCAGAATATCCACATCCTTGAACTCTTCGGGATGTGCCTTCACATAGTCATGAATGACCTGCACATTATCGTGCATCTTCATATTCAGACAGTAATTGTTGATGATCAGCTGATCCACATAAGGCACGATCGCTTTCACCTTGTCCACATTGAGCAGAAGACCGTTGGTGGACATGAAGATAAACGCCTCCGGCAGCTTTTCTCTGGCATACTTGTGAAATTCCACGATCCGGGTGTCCAGCCATGGCTCATTGTTTCCGTAAAGGGTCAGATGTCCCTTGTAATCCCAGTCGTGAAGCTGGTCAATGACAGAATAGTAGAGCGCGTCGTCCATCTTCTTATAGGGCCGCTTCTCCGCATGAATGTTTGCCGTACAGAACTCACAGGTGCTGTTACAGCGGTTCACCGTCTCCAGATTCACTACCAGCGGATGGGGCGCCTCCTTCTGACTCAGAAAATATTCAATATAATTTTTCTGGGATTTTCTGCGGCTTATAAACTGCAGCTTTAAATAACTCTCACTGGAGATCCGGGGCAGATATTTTTTGGCATTCCACCCGATGATCCCTCCGAAATTGTGTACTCTGATTGGCATACTGTCACTTCCTCTTCCTTAATACTTTGCAGCGATTCAACGCTCATTCCCAAAAAAAACCATTAGGTTTGCCGACAACTCTGTAGACGTAGATCGAGTAACTCCCGTCCTCTGAGGTATATCCCCCTTTAAGAGCAATCCCTACCCCTCCTGTGGTGGAAAAGGGAATCCTTGAAAAAATGTACTCTCCTCCCAACTCACGAAAAGCATTCGAGTCAATATAGAGAGCATCATCCGTGGCGTACACTGTCTTGGTGGCGCTCACAATGCTCAAGTCCGTCCCCGAATACAGATAGGCCCTTGCCCCCCAATCGTCATAGTAGATTCTGGTTTCCTCCACCCGCTCTAGGGCAGGCGCAATGATCTTCCTGAAATCTTCTTTATACTGCTGTGGATAAAATCCCAGATAGCCGTCCAGCGTGGCAATCCCATTGTATTCCAGCACCGCCGGATGAAAACCATAGGCTGCCGACCACTCTCCCTGATAACCGATGTCCTCCTTGATCTCGGCAAACAATTCCGTGGCGTAGAATTGTTCATAGGTGAGTTCATCCACTTCCTGGCCATGAAAATACTCGTAGGCTCTGTTATAACAGGTGTTATACAAATCATTATAACGGGTGGGGGTCAAGATGACTGCCAGAACCGCCACGCAGACAATGCCGTTGGCAAGCCACATCTGCCACACGCCCGCATCGTAGAGCCGGATCAGGATCAGAAACAGCGCTCCATACCAGAGGAAAGGATTGAAAAAGATCGTCCGGTTAAACTGCCACCCTTCCAGGGGCGGGATCAGCTTCTCTACCAGAGAACGCAGAGGCTCAAAGTCATAGAGGCCGTACACCACACAGTTGAACAAAATAAAGGCTATGAGCAGATTGAACGGATCACGGCCAATTCGCTTCCACTGCCGCCTCCACACATAGAGGCCATTATTTATCACAAAATATACCACGCAGACCGGCAGCACCACCCGCCGGTGCACGCCATCCGCATGAAAGATTCCCTCCCGAAAGACCACCACGATCTCCTGTAAAATCTCCGGCACCGAAAGGCTGGCGTTCACCATGGAAGAGCGGATCGTCACCTCATCGCTAAAAAGCATCTGCCCGAAAAGGCGATACTCACAGACCACAAACCCAAGAGCCAGCACGAAAAACGCTGCGATCAGCCGCCAGGCAGGCTTTCTGTCCCGAATTGAAAGCCACAGAACCGCCAGCACCAGATAGCCCAGCAGAAAAATGCCGTGATAGGAAAAGTAGGATACCAGCGGGTAGGCAAACAGCGCCACATACCAACCGTACCATTTTTTCCCCTGCCCCCTGTATATCCTGACAAGCAGCCATACACACAGCGGAATCGACGCAAAGGCGAAACCGAAAGCCGGAAAGAACCAGACAATACCGTAGGCAAAGCCCGTCATATAGATGACTGGCCGGTAAAGCATATACTTCTCCGGATAAAGCTCCGCCGCAAGCAGCCGGAAGGAAAACATCCCCAGGAGAATCTTCCCCAGAAGCCCCAGCACGTATGCTGTGTAAGTCGGAAAGAGCATATAGAGCACGCTGTACAGCGACAACTCCGAGGGCAGATTATCCCGACTGACGCCGCCTAAAAAGGGCACATCCACCCCATGCTTCCAGAAGGAATCCGTGTTTTTGAGCATCTGGAACTGGGCCAGAAACAGATCCATATTATCGTGGACACCGATATAGCTGCGCTCCCCATAGCCGAAAAACACCCCTGCCATGAGCAGCAAAAAACCTGCGATTGGAAACAGGAACCAATATTTTGTTAGCCATAGAAACCACTTCTGTTCTGTCAGCCGTCTCATCAGCTTGTTTCCTTCTTCCCCTTGTTCTTTCTGAATACAAACAGCTTCTGTCCAAAAAAGTTCATCACAATAAAGATACACATACCACAGATCATGGCTATATTCTCAAGAAGCACTGTGGAAATCCTGCCCTCTGAAGATAAGCCTATCGCATCCAAAACCCGGCCCGTAAACGGCTTTGCCACACTGAAGGCGATCAAATAACACACGATGATATTGAGGGCGAACCGCCAGGGCAGCCACTTATCCCGCTCCTCCACCTTAAACGTCAGCTTGGCGTTGGCGTGATAGGAGAAGACACTGCCAATAAAATAGGATATTCCGCTGGACAGCCAGTAATTCAAATGAATCAGGTTATATAAGACCGCCATGATACCCCATCCCATCAGCGTGTTGATCACGCCCACCATACCGAAATGGATGACCTCCATGATAAAATCCTTATATTTTAAATACA
>CAZUZZ010000049.1:0-8914 GCA_964625055.1 uncultured Bacteroides sp.
TTCGCTATCCCAGAATTTCTAATTTTACGGATTTTAATGTGTTTGAGCAGATACCTGAGGTGTCAGTCCGCTATGTGACAACTGTGTCAGAATTAAAGCGTCCCGATTTACTCTTTTTGCCCGGCAGCAAAAATACCATGGGAGATCTGGAGTGGATGCGGGATAACGGTCTGGAAGCCGCTGTAAAAAAGCTGGCGGGGAAAATACCCGTCTGCGGTATATGCGGAGGATATCAGATGATGGGCAGACAGATTTCCGACCCGGAAGGACTGGAAACAGGCGGAACCATAAAAGGTATGGAGCTTCTGCCGGTTACGACCGAACTGATGAGGGAAAAGGTACGCCGTCAGGTGCGAGGGACAGTGCATCAGATGAAAGGCATTTTTGCGGCGCTTTCGGGATTGTGTTATGAGGGATATGAGATCCACATGGGAAGAACAGAGCAGGCGAATGATGCAGCGGTTTTTCAGTCCGGGGAGAATGAAAATGTGTATGGCACCTACGTCCATGGCATATTTGACAGCGGTGCAATCGCCTCTGCGCTTGTGGACGCACTGGCGAAGGAAAAGGGAATCATCATCGACGGTGGGACGGAAGCGGATGCCGGAATATGTGCTGATTATAAGATATTTAAGGAGACGCAGTACGATAAACTGGCAGATGTTGTGTCGGCTCATCTGAACATGGAGGAAGTGTATGGAATGCTTCGGGAGGCGCATTGGCAATAGCAGCGAAATAAAGGAATTATGGAAAAATATTACGATAATTGAACCGGATGCGGAACTCTATAAACGGATCTTGCGAAACTGGGACAGGATTGCGAAGCCATTGGATGGTTTGGGAAGGTTTGAATCTCTCACAGCGCAGATCGGTGCGATCCTAGGAACGGAGGAGATTGATATCGCTAAGAAAGCGGTTATCATCATGTGTGCGGATAACGGCATCGTTGCGGAAGGCGTCAGCCAATCGGGTCAGGAGGTGACAGCGGCTGTAGCAGCACAGATGGGAGGGGGAGACTCTTCAGTAGGCAAAATGGCAGCCATGATCGGTGCAGATACCATCCCCATTGATATCGGCATCCATAGCAGAGAACCCATACCGGGAGTGCTGGATCGTAAAATTCGCTGCGGAACAAGGAATTTCAGGAAAGAACCGGCTATGACGGGAGAAGAAACCGCCAGGGCCATTAATACGGGAATAGAGATGGTGGCTGTTTGTAAAGGAAAGGGGTATCGCATTCTGGCTACAGGAGAAATGGGAATCGGGAATACCACCACGAGCAGCGCGGTCACAGCCGCTCTGTTAGGATGCAAAGCGGAGGAAGTGACAGGAAGAGGTGCAGGGCTCTGTGAGGAAAAACTATGGCGGAAAATGCAGATTGTTACGGAAGCGATAGAAAAGTACGAGCTGTACGGCGCGGAGCCTTTCCGGGTGCTGGAGACAGTGGGCGGATTAGATATTGCGGGGCTGGTTGGCGTCTGTATTGGCGGTGCCGTCTATCATCTTCCGGTGGTATTGGACGGTGTGATCAGTATGGCAGCAGCGCTTCTCTCCGAGAGGCTTATGCCGGGAACAAAAAAATATCTGATTCCTTCGCATAATGGGAAAGAGCCGGCAGTGGGAATGCTGAAAGAAGCATTAGGGTTGGAACCAGTCATAGATGGAGAATTGGCTCTTGGGGAAGGAACGGGGGCTGTCATGATGTTGTCGCTGTTAGATATGGCATTGTGCGTCTATCATGGAAGGACTTTGTTTTCGGATATCAAGGTGAAACAGTATGAGAGGTATTCATAGGGATGATGGTATTAGTGATTGGCGGAAGCGGCAGCGGGAAGTCGGCTTATGCGGAGAGCCTGACTGATGATCTGATGAAGGAGGAGTATACGAAGGGGAAAGTGGATGCACGTGGCTGCGTATTGCAAGCAGGGTGCAGGAAATATTATCTTGCCACTATGAAAGTTTTTGATGAAGAAGGCAGGAAGAAGGTTGAACGACATAGAAGACTCAGAAGCGGAAAAGGGTTTGATACAGTAGAACAATCCACAGATATACACAGAGCGGTTGAGAAAATGGGGACAGAAAAACAGATCGTTTTATTGGAATGCCTCTCCAATCTCATGGCCAATGAGATGTTTTCCGGAAAAAGAATCGGAGCGACCCCACAGGTCGTCGAAAAGATCATGAGAGGATTAGAGGTGTTAAGGGCGCAGACGACGCATTTAATCGTGGTTACAAACAATGTATTTGAGGACGGTATTGTCTATGAGGAAACTACTATGGAATACATCCGTACTATGGGGGAGTTGAACCGGAGACTGGCCGATCAGGCCGATCAGGTAGTGGAGGTGGTGGCGGGGATTCCAGTCATCATCAAGAGAAATTCGGGGTAGTTAGAAAGAGTTGGTCAGAGGAAGCCCATATGCGGATCATAAAATCATTTTTCATAGCAATTTCCATGTATTCTAAAATTCCGGTGCCGCAGTTTGCGTGGGAAGAAAAGGATATGCAGTATATTTTTATCTTCTTTCCGTGGATCGGGGCGCTGATCGGCGTGTGCATTTATGGGTGGAATATGCTGTGCGAGAACCGTGGCATTGGTGCTCTGTGCCGTGTTGTAGTGTTGGCGGCGATTCCGCTTTTTATCACAGGCGGACTGCACATGGACGGATTCATGGATACCGTAGACGCCATACATTCTTATCAGACCAAAGAAAGAAAGCTGGAGATCCTGAAGGATTCCCATATCGGCGCTTTTGCCGCTATTATGCTGGTGACATATGGACTGGTTTTTCTGGGAGCCTTCTCAGAGATTACAGAGAATGAGACGCTGAAAGTGATATGCGGTGGTTTTGTTCTGTCGCGCTGCCTCTGTGGCATCAGTGCGCTTTCCTTTCCGTTGGCAAAGAAGGAGGGGACGCTTTCTCTTTTTGCGGAACGCTCTCAAAAAAAAGTGGTGAAAGCTTTTTTATATGTGCAAAGTGCAGTCTGTATCGGTGGTATGCTGTACTGGTCGTTATCTGCAGGTCTGTTGGTGACGGGGGCGGCGCTTCTTTCGTTGCTTTATTATTTTTACCGCAGCAGAGAAGAGTTTGGCGGCGTTACCGGAGATACTGCCGGGTATTTTGTCCTACTCTGTGAGGGATGGATGGCAGTGGCGGCGGCAGTGGCGCAGAATCTGCTCATGTGAAGGGCGGGGGATCTGAGTAAATGGTTCTGACAGGAGATGAAGAGAGATGAGATTAGTGATAGGCGGATATGCGCAGGGGAAATTAGAGTATGTGCTTGAGAAATATAATCTGCAAAAGAACGTGGTATGGGATGCGGTTTTGCCGGATAAAGAAGCAGGGGCGGATGATTTGGTTTTGCAGGATGAGACAGTGGTTATCGATCATTTCCACCTGTGGGTGAAAGAGCGGATTTTGGCGGGGGGATGTCCGGAGGAGGAAATGATGGCATTTTTGGATGTCTGCAGGGACTGTATCATCATCTGTGATGAGGTCGGAAACGGGATCGTGCCGATGGAGCCCTTTGAAAGAGAATACAGGGAGCGTGTGGGAAGGCTCCTGATACGGCTTGCGGAGCCGGCGGAGGAGGTGGAACGGGTCATATGCGGCATCGGACAGAAGATCAAGTGACACTCCTGCTGCTTCGGCATGGGGAGACGCAGGCAAACAGAGAGTATCGATATCTGGGGAGAACGGACGAGCCGCTTTGTGCAAGCGGAATCGAGATCTTGTTATCGTGTCAAGAGCAAAATAGGTATCCGGACATTGAATATCTGTTTGTCAGTCCCATGAAAAGATGTTTGGAGACTGCCAGGATTCTTTATCCCCGGTTAAGTCCTGTAGTCATTTCGGAATGGAGAGAGATGGATTTTGGGCGGTTTGAATATAAGAACTTTGAGGATTTAAAGAATGACATAGAATATCAAACGTGGATTGACAGCGGCGGAGAGTTGGATTTTCCGGAGGGCGAGAGCAGGAAAGATTTTATCCTTCGATGTGAACTGGGATTTAGGCGAATGTGTGAAACGTTGTGCCGGATGACAGCGGAAGCGACGGAGGAGAGCGCCTCGGTGGGGGTGATCGCTCATGGAGGAACGATCATGGCTCTATTGAGTTCCTATGGAGGAAAGTCCTATTTTGACTGCCAGAGGGCAACTGGCAGAGGCTATCTGTGCAGAATGGAGGGCTGGAGGCAGGATGCCTCGTCGGGAGATGAGCCTGTGAAGATAGAGGTCGTGGCAGAAATATGAGATATCATATCGTTGCTTTTTTTCTGGGATTTTTGTTGGATCTGGTTCTGGGAGATCCATACTCTCTTCCCCATCCGATTCGACTGATCGGGAGGCTGATAACAGGACTGGAAAAAAGTATTCGAGGAAAAAAGAAGAAGACAGAAAAGAATGTGCCAATCAATCATGATACCGGAGAATTCTGGCAGGGGACAGCGTTGGTGATTTTCGTATTACTAAGCGTTGTGGTTGTCGTCACCTTTCTCTTACTGGCAGCATATCAGCTGCATCCCTATGTGGGAATGGCAGTGGAATGCCTTATGACCTATCAGATCCTTGCGGTGAAATGTCTGAAGGTCGAGAGCATGAAAGTGTACCGGTGTTTAAGGGAGGGCTATCTGGAGCAAGCCAGAAACGCGGTCTCCATGATCGTGGGAAGGGATACGGCGTGCCTGGAGGAGGAAGGAGTGGCTAAGGCGGCGATAGAGACGGTGGCGGAAAATACTTCCGACGGAGTGGTCGCGCCTATGCTGTATCTGATGGTTGGCGGGCCGGTGCTAGGTTTTGCCTATAAGGCAGTAAATACCATGGATTCCATGATTGGGTACAAAAATGAGAAATATCTATATTTTGGCAGAGCGGCGGCGAAATTGGATGATATGGTGAATTTTATTCCGGCCAGGATCAGCGCCTGTTTGATGCTTGCCGTATGTTCCTTGGCAGGCAGTGATTTTTCTGTGAAAGGGGCATGGCGGATCTATCAAAGAGACCGCAGGAAGCATACGAGTCCCAATTCCGCACAGACAGAATCGGTGTGTGCCGGTGCGCTTGGGATCCGGCTTGCGGGGGATGCCAGTTACTTTGGAGAATTGGTCAGGAAGCCGTATATCGGGGATGCATTGCGAGAGGTGTCGTATGAAGATATCAAACGGGTAAATCGCCTGTTGTATGGCACGGCATGGCTGTGTGAAATAATCTGCCTGCTGTTTCTGGTGTTTTGCATGGTGTTTTAGACAGATTTACAGTTTGATGGGAGATTTGTGCCGGAAGGTGACAGAAAAGGGAGATCACAGGATGACTATTCACGGCGGAGATATTTACAGAAATCGTGTAAACCACGATTTTTCGATCAATGTCAATCCGCTGGGTATGCCGGATGCGGTGAAGACCGCGCTGTACCGAGCGGTGGAACAGTGTGATGTCTACCCGGACCGGGAGGCAGAGAAGTTGAAAAATGCCGTCAGTGGATTTCTTGCGGTGCCGAAGGAGTATCTGTTGTTCGGAAATGGAGCGTCGGAGCTTTTTATGGCGGTGGTTCATGGGATCAAACCCAAAAAAACCGTGATACCGGTGCCGTCTTTTTACGGCTATGAATACGTGGCAAAAGCGGCGGAAAGTGAAATCCTATTTTATGAAACGAAAGAGGAAAACTGCTTTTGTGTGACCGAAGAACTTACTTCTGTTTTAACGGAAGATGTGGAACTTCTCTTTTTGACCAATCCGAATAATCCTAATGGCGGCCTCGTTGACAAAAAGTTAATAAAAGCTCTTTTGCGGCACTGCAAAGAAAAAGGGATTTATGTGGTATTGGATGAAAGCTTTATTGCCTTTAGCGGGGATGGATTTTCCATGCTTTCCGAAATAGAAGAGTTTGATAATCTGCTCCTTGTCGGATCGTTTACCAAGATTTTTTCAATTCCCGGTGTCCGTCTGGGATATCTGGTGTGTAAGAACCATAGACTTCTTGCAGGAATTGCCGGACAGCTTCCGGAGTGGAATCTTTCCTGCTTTGCACAGGGGGCGGGATGCATCTGCGCAGAACAGACAGCGTTTATCCGCCAAACGGAACAGTATATTGTGAAAGAACGGCAGTTTTTAGAAGAAGGCCTTCGAGAAAAGGGATTTGTGGTTTTCCCGTCCAAAACAAATTTTATTTTGTTCTATAGTCGGGAGCCTTTATATGAGAGGTTATTGGAAAAGGGAATTCTGATCAGGGATTGCAGCAATTTCAGAGGATTACGTCAGGGATTTTACCGGATCGCGGTGAGAAGCAGAGAAGAGAATGAGATTTTATTAAGAGCAATAGGGATCGGTCAGCCGGATCCGGGAGGTATCAGATGAAAGAGATAGAGTATGTACTGCCGGAAGAGATTGAAAAACGGAGTTTCGAGATCATCAGCGAAGAACTGTCAAGTAGAGGAATCCGTCTTCCGGCGGAGGAAGAGGCTGTCACAAAACGGGTCATACATACCAGCGCGGATTTTGACTATGCGGAAACGCTCTGCTTTTCAGAAGGAGCAGTTTCGATCTTGGAAGAACTGATCAAAAAAGGGGCTGATATCGTGACAGATACCAATATGACACTGGCGGGAGTCAATAAAAAAGTGCTTGCCAAATTCGGCGGAAAAGCACACTGTTTTATGGCACAGGAGGAGACTGCGCGACTGGCGAAGCAGAGGAATATGACGCGGGCGGCTGTCAGCATGGAGATGGCGGCAGCGATCGAGAAACCGGTGATCTTTGCCATCGGCAATGCGCCTACGGCTCTGATCAAGCTGTATGAAATGGCAGAGAAAGGGAACTGGAAGCCTGCCTTTATCATTGGTGTTCCGGTGGGATTTGTGAATGTGGAGGCGGCAAAAGAGTTGATCCTGACCACAGAGATTCCCTACATCATCAACAGGGGAAGAAAAGGCGGGAGTACGATTGCGGCGGCGATCTGCAATGCGGCTTTATATTCGTGTGCGAAGAACTCTTAAATTGTCAGAGAAAGTCGGGCTCATGTATGGGGGAAGAGTAGAATGCGATACGGTTTTACCACCGGGAGTTGTGCGGCGGCGGCAGCTAAAGCGGCAGCATATATGTTGCTGACCGGAATGGTCAAAGAGGAGATTACCATTGAGACGCCGAAGGGCATCCTGTATCATGCAAAAATTTTGGATATCAGCCGGGGCGAAAACGAGGTGAGCTGTGCGGTAGAAAAAGACGGCGGGGATGACCCGGACATTACGACGGGCGCATGGATCTATGCCAAGGTTTCTTATGAGGAGGAAGCGAATTCCAAATTGCGGATAGAAGGCGGAACGGGTGTGGGAAGAGTGACCAGAAGGGGGCTTGACCAGCCGGTAGGAAACGCGGCGATCAATCATGTTCCGAGAGAAATGATAGAGAAGGAGGTAAGCGAAGTCTGCCAGATCGCGGATTATACAGGCGGCCTGAGAATTGAGATCTCGGTGCCGGAGGGAGAAAAATTGGCGGCACATACCTTTAATCCGAGACTTGGCATCGTGGGCGGTATTTCCATATTAGGGACGGGCGGCATCGTGGAGCCTATGAGCAGTCAGGCGCTGTTGGATACGATCAAGATAGTGCTGCGACAGAGAAGAGAAGAAGGCTTTGATTATGTGGCGGTCTCACCGGGCAATTACGGTCTGGATTTTATGAAAAAAACCTATGGTTATGATTTGGACAGGAGCGTGAAGTGCAGTAATTTTATCGGGGCTACAATCGACATGGCGGTGGAAGCAGGATTTCGGAAGATGCTTTTGACAGGCCATATCGGCAAATTGATCAAAGTGGCCGGCGGTATTATGAACACACACTCTAAGGAAGCGGATTGCCGGATGGAACTGCTCGCTGCCTTTGCCGTCAGGGAACAGGTGAATCCCAGACAAGTTTGTAAGATATTAGAATGTGTGACCACACAGGAGGTAATTCCTGTTTTAGAAGAGAGCGGAAAGCTGCAGGCGGTAATGAATCGCGTTGCAGAGCGTGTTTGCTATTATACAGAGAATCGTGCAGGCGGAAAGATGGAGATGGACTGTATTTTGTATGACAATGCGTTTGGAGAATTGGCAAGGAGTAAAGGGGCGGAAGAATGGTTTACTTTGTTGGGGCAGGAACAGGGGCGGTAGATTTAATAACAGTCAGGGGTGCGCGTTTACTGGAACGAGCGGATGTCATTGTGTATGCCGGGTCCTTGGTCAATCCCCAATTGCTCCGGTATGCGAAAAAAGAGTGTGAGATTTATAACAGTGCAGAAATGACGTTGGAGGAAGTGATCCGGACACTGTGCAGCGCGGAAGAAAAGGGAAAGACAACGGTTCGGCTCCACACGGGCGATCCCAGTATCTACGGGGCAGTCAGGGAGCAGATGGACGAGCTGGACAGGCGGGGTATTTCTTATGAGAGCTGTCCGGGAGTAAGCGCCTGTTTTGGGGCAGCGGCGTCTCTGAATCTGGAATATACACTGCCGGGCATTTCTCAGTCGCTGATCATTACACGGATGGCGGGCAGGACTAAGGTGCCGGAGAGGGAGAGTATAGAGCGGTTTGCGGCTCATCGGGCGTCTATGGCAATCTATTTAAGTGCAGGAATGATAGAGGAGCTGACTAAACGGCTGCTTGAGGGCGGTTATGAAAAGACGACGCCGGCGGCGCTGGTTTACAAGGCGACGTGGGATGAGGAAGAGGCCTATGTCTGTACGATTGAAACGCTCTTTGACACATCGGTGAAGCATGGAATTACCAATACCGCCCTGGTGCTGGTGGGGGATGTGATCGCGCATCGGCATTACGAAAGATCAAGGCTGTATGCGGCTGATTTTTCGACAGCGTTTCGGGAGAACAAGGAAGGGATATCACAGAGAGACTAAGCATCATCAGCTTTACAGATCAGGGA
>CAZUZZ010000050.1:0-8902 GCA_964625055.1 uncultured Bacteroides sp.
GACCGGTGATATAGTCGCCATACTCCGCTGTGTTGGAAATAGAATATCTCATGCCTGCAAAACCGGACTGATAGATCAGGTCTACGATCAACTTCATCTCATGGATACACTCAAAGTATGCATTCCTCGGATCATATCCTGCTTCCACAAGGGTCTCGAAACCAGCCTGCATCAATGCGCATACGCCGCCGCAGAGCACTGCCTGCTCACCGAAGAGGTCAGTCTCTGTCTCGGTACGGAAGGTGGTCTCCAGAACGCCCGCTCTCGCACCGCCGATCGCCAGCGCATAAGCCAGAGCCTTGTCCTGTGCCTTGCCTGTCGCATCCTGATGAACTGCTACTAAACAGGGAACACCCTTGCCTGCCTGATACTCGCTTCTTACGGTGTGACCGGGGCCCTTGGGTGCGATCATGGTAACGTCTACATCCTTGGGCGGTACGATACAACCGAAGTGAATGTTAAAGCCGTGTGCGAACATCAACATATTGCCAGCCTCTAAGTTGGGCTCGATATCCTTCTTGTACATAGCAGCCTGCAGCTCATCGTTGATAAGGATCATGATGATATCTGCCTTTTTAGCAGCCTCTGCCGCCGTATATACCTCAAATCCCTGTGCCTCAGCCTTCGCCCAGGACTTGGAGCCCTCGTAGAGACCGATGATCACATGACAACCGGACTCCTTCGCATTTAAAGCGTGAGCATGTCCCTGGCTGCCGTAGCCGATGACTGCGATTGTCTTACCATCTAAGAGAGATAAGTTACAATCTTCCTGATAAAAAATTTTTGCCATTTTTACTTCCTCCGGGTGTTGATTGATTTACTGATTTCCATATAATTTTAAGGGAAAATCCCTTTCATTACCTGATCTTATTCTAAATAGGTCACGTTGTCGATACCGCGTCCAAGCCCCGTGATGCCGGTTCTGGCAAGCTCCAGGATCTCATAGCCGTCCAGCAGATTGATGAATGCGCCGATCTTATCCTGATTACCGGTCAGTTCGATGACCAGACTCTCCGTCGCCACATCGATGATCTTTGCACGGAAGATATCCGCCACCGCAATGACGCCCTGTCTCTCCTTTGCGGAAGCCTTCACCTTGATCAGCACAAGTTCTCTGTAAACGCTCTCGTCCGGCTTTAACTCCTTGATATCACGCACGTCCACCAGCTTCGCCACCTGCTTTTCAATCTGGTCGAGGATCTCGTCGTCCCCGGAGGTGGCGATGGTGATACGGGTATAGCGGGGATCCGCCGTCACGCCTGCGGTAATGCTGTCAATATTGTAGCCGCGTCTGGAAAAAAGTCCCGCGATACGGCTCAAAACACCTGACGTATTGTCTACCAATAACTGAAATACTTTTTTCTGCATACCATCATACCTTTCTTTTTCTGCCCCAAGGGCACAAACACTGTCACTAATTGTAGCAACTTAAGGACAAAAAGTCAACCTCAGGCCATCCTACTCCTCCGCCTCCAGGCACTTCTGCAGAGCAAGGGTTCCCGTTCGGGCCATCTCAACGATACTAATCCCCTTCATCATACTGATAAAGAGCCGTATCCTTTCGGGTCTGTCGCAGATTTGGATAATAAACATATTCTGGGACATATCCACGATATCCGCATTCATGATCTCGCAGGTCTCCATGATATCCCGCCTGTTGTTTTTATTGTATTTCACCTTCATCAGCATCAGTTCGCGGCTCACGCTCTCCGGCTCGTCAAAGGTCTTTACCTTGATCACATCGATCTTCTTATTCAGCTGCTTTTCAATCTGCTCAATGGTTCGCTCATCTCCGCTGCTCACAATGGTCATGCGGGAGACTGTGGTATCCTCCGTCTCACCCACCGCCAGGGAATCGATGTTAAAACACCTTCTGGAAAACAGACCGGCTACCTTACAAAGCACACCGGATCGATTTTCTACTAATACGGAATATATTTTTTTCACGTCAGAATAAACCTCCACCTCTTCTATTGATATCTTCTCACACAGTCACTAAACAAGATCCATGGGATCAATCAGGCATTCTAAGAGCACCGACTCGTCCTTATCTAAAAAAGCTCTGATCGTCTCCTGTATCCCTTCCATGGTCTTCTGGCGTATAAACCGAATGCCATATGCCTCGGAAAGTTTCTCTAAATCCGGGCTTCCCGACAGATCCACCACAGAATACTTATCATCATAATTATAATGCTGGAACTGCCGCACCATGCCCAGATAATTATTTTTCAAAACGATGATTTTGACAGGAACATCAAACTGCCGCATGGTGGCAAGCTCCATCATGGACATCTGGAAGGAACCATCGCCGCAGACTGCCACCACCTGACGTTTTCTGTCCGCAAGCTTTGCACCCATAGCCGCCGGAATGGAATAGCCCATGGTGCCCATGCCGCCGGTGGTGAGAAAACGCCCCTTCTTCACGATATGATAGCCGCAGGACCAGATCTGATTCTGACCCACGTCCGCCACATAGACCGCATCCTCATTCATGGCTTCGGAGAGCATGGTGATAAAGGCTGCCGGATCCACATAATCGGGATTGGGTCTGCGTATCGGTTTCATCGCCTCGCGGTACTGGTTTAGGGTCTGAATCCACGCTTCATAGTCGGCATACTCCGCCTCCGCGTCCAGATCCTCAAAGATATGTCTTGCATCTCCTACAAGAGGGATTGCCGGTCCCACGTTCTTGCCGATCTCAGCGGGATCCACATCGATATGGACAAGCACTTTATTCTCGGTGATCAGATCGGGCTGATTTACCGCCCGGTCAGCCACTCTTGCACCTACCATGAGCAGCAGATCCGATTCGTTCATAGCCCGGTTGGCACAGGGCTTCCCGTTATTTCCCACCATGCCGTAGTAAAGCGGATGCTCTGTGGGCATGGCGCCGATTCCCATCATGGTGGACACTACGGGAATCTGATATTTTTCCACAAAGGAACGAAGCGCCTCTTCCGCCTGGCTTAAGAGGACACCGCCCCCGGCACAGATAATAGGCCGTTTCGCCTTTGACAGTTCCTTGGCCACCTTCTTGATCTGCGCCATATTGCCCTTCACCGTGGGCTTGTAGGTCCGCATATTGACCTCTTCCGGATATTTAAATTTCCCCACAGGGGCGTTCTGGATATCGATGGGTACATCGATGAGCACCGGTCCCTTGCGGCCTGTATTTGCCAGATGAAATGCCTCCTTAAAGATCTGTGGAATATCCGAGGCATCCTTGACCAGATAGCTGTATTTCACAAAAGACTCCACTGCTCCTGTGATATCCGCCTCCTGGAACACATCGGAGCCAAGCAGTTCGCTGTTCACCTGCCCCGTGATACACACCAGAGGAATGCTGTCCGCAAAGGCGGTGGCGATTCCGGTGATTAGATTTGTTGCGCCGGGGCCGGAGGTCACCGCGCACACGCCCACCTTTCCGGAAACCCGTGCCAGTCCGCTGGCCGCATGAGCCGCATTCTGCTCCGTGCGGATCAGGATGGTTTGAATATCGGACTCCAGGATACTGTTATAAAAGGGGCATATGGCCACACCCGGGTAGCCGAATACATACTCTACGCCCTCTGCTTCCAAACATTTTACAATCGCATCTGCACCTAACATATGATATCCTTTCTGTTCTGTTTTATGGTCTGCCCGTACAGGGACTGCCTATTTTTCCATGCCTAAGATCTTTTTCGTCAGCTTGACAGCATCCGCCGCATCTCTGGAATAGCCGTCCGCACCGATCTCGTCTGCGTACTCCTGGGTGATCACTGCGCCGCCCACGATGATCTTGGCTGACATCTGCTGTTCTTTCGCATAATCGATGACGTGCCGCATCTGCTGCATGGTGGTTGTCATCAGCGCCGAAAGCGCTATCACCTGAGCGTTATGCTCTCTGGCGGCCTCTATGATCTTTTCCTTGGGCACATCCTTGCCCAGATCGATCACCTGAAAGCCGTAATTTTTTAACATCAACGCCACCAGATTTTTACCGATATCGTGGATATCGCCCTCCACCGTGGCAATCACCACCGTGGGCATATTTTCCGCTGTCTGCGCCTGTAGCAGGATCGGTTCCATATATTCAATGGAGGCTTTCATGGCCTCCGCACTGGCGATCAGCTGAGGAAGAAAATACTTTCCCTTGTCAAACAACTCTCCCACCTCATTGATGGCGGGCAAAAGTACATTATCAAGGAGCGTCTTCGCCTCATGGCCCTCCTCCAACGCTTTTTGTGTATCGTCCACAATCGTTTCGCTGTTTCCCTTCAGGACGTCCGCATGAAGCTTGTCTGTAACAGATAAGGAGACGCTTTCCTTGGTTGACTGAGTCAGTCGAATGCCTGTCTCCTGTTTTGCAGCTTCTCCCAGCGCCTCCCGCTGTTCCCGCAGGGCATCCATCAGCTGGATGTAACGGGTATCTGCGCCCTTTTTATTTAGTAAAAGATCGGAAGCAAACGCACAGCTTACCAAAAGCTCCTGAGAGGGGTTAGCGATTGCCATGGTAAGCCCCGCCTGAATCGCCATTGTGAGAAATGCTGTATTTACAAAGCTGCGCTCCGGCAGTCCAAACGAAATATTGGAGAGCCCGCAGATCGTAGCCAGACCGTTCTCCTTACAGTAGCGGATCGTCTCCAGCGTTTCCAGAGCGGCATTTTTATTTGCACCCACGGTAGCCACCAGTCCGTCCACCACAATATCTTCTTTTGTAAAGCCCAATGCATAAGCTTTTTTCAGAATCTCCTCGATAATGGCAGTCTTCTCCGCCATATCTTTCGGAAGACCCGCGTCCGATAAAGGGAGCAGAATGAACATAGCGCCATATTTTTTAGCAATGGCAAGCAGAGCGTCCGTCTTTGCCGTCTCGCCGGAGATAGAGTTGATCAATGCCCGGCCCGGATATCTTCTGAGGGCCGCCTCCAGAACCTCCACATGGCTGGAATCGATGGATAAGGGCAGACTCGTGACATTGCCCACGGTCTCTATGGCCTTCAACATCATACTTTTCTCATCGATGCCGCTCATGCCCATATTTACATCCAGGATTCCGGCACCGCAATCCTCCTGCGCCTGCGCAAACTCCGTCACAAGTTCCATGGAGCCTTCCTTCAGCGCCGCCTGCAATTTCTTTTTCCCGGTGGGATTGATACGTTCTCCCACAATGATAAAATTATCCGTCAGATCAAAGGCGATGGTCTGACGCTCACTGGTCAGAAAACGCTTGCCGGATCTCTCCCTGTGACAGATCTTCATATCGCCCACGGCCGCCTTTGTTGCCCGGATATAATCCGGGGTGGTGCCGCAGCAGCCGCCGATAATGGAAGCGCCTGCGGAAACAATATCCCGCATACAGCCGCTGAAAACATCGGCCTCCATATCATAAATCGTATTTCCCTCAGCGTCCAGAGCCGGTAATCCTGCATTTGGTTTGGCTATGATGGGAATGGTGGTCACCTCCGCCATACGGCGTACCACCTCCACCATTTTGTCCGGCCCGGTAGAACAGTTGGTTCCTACCGCCGCCACACCGAGTCCCTCCAACACGACAGCCGCCGTAGCCGCGTCCGTGCCAAATAGGGTTCTGCCGTCCGCTTCAAAGGTGAGGGTCGCCATCACAGCCAGATCACAGACCTCCTTCGCAGCGATCACCGCCGCCCGGGTCTCCTGCAGGCTCATCATGGTCTCTACCACCAACAGATCCACACCGGCTTCCACCAGATATCGGATCTGTTCTTTATATAATTCGATCAGCTCCTCAAAATCCATCTTTCCGATGGGAGACAGCTGCTCTCCCGTCATGGTAAGATCACCTGCCACATAGGCGTTTCCGTTTACGGCTTCTCTGGAAACCGCAACCAGCTCGTGGTTCATTCTGCGGATCTCACCCTCCAGACCATACTCCTTTAATTTGATCCGGTTTGCCGTAAAGGTAGGGGCATAGACAATATTGCTGCCGGCTGAGACAAAAGCTCTCTGCAGCTCTATCATCACCTCTTTATGCTCCAGGATCCACTGTTCCGGGCACACCCCTGTGGGCATCCCCTTTTTCTGCAGATTAGATCCTGTCGCCCCGTCTAAAAAGATGGGTCTGTCTTTTATTAATGCATGGAATTCCTGCCTGTTCATTTACTCCGCACTCTCCTCCGGCTCCTCATAAAAAACAGTGTCATCCGTATCAAAATCATCCTCCGGCGCATCCTCTTCTGTGCCGTCATCGCCGCTCTCGTCATCATCCTGATTCAGATAGCCTCCGCCGAGGAGCGCATTTTCTTCCGTATAAGTTACACCTTCTCCTTCGGGGATTTCCCCATGAAGAATGACAATGATATACTGAATGCGGATATTGACCCTGTCATAGTATTCACGCGCTGCCTGAGCAGATGCCTCATCGTAGCTGCCATCGTAAGCCGCATGGAAAAGCGTCATGGCCTCCTTCATATTTTCATCCGCCTCGTCCGCAAGACTCTCCGCCGCTGAAAACTGTTCCGGGACTTCAAGTCCGGCCATCCATTCGATATCCTCTGCAAACGCATCCAGATAACCTAAAAGCTCTACTACAGCGGTATCCGAGTCACGGTCTATAGCGTTCATATTCTCATTGTACTGCGCTGCTCTCTCGAAAAAGGTATTCATATCTTCCTGATAGGCAGTAAGTGCCTCATCCTCTCCGCAAGCCGTGAGCAGAAAAACAAGGAACAGGCAGACACCCATGATCTTGTATTTTTTCAAACCAGTTTCCTCCAAAATATAATAAACCCTATTTAAACATAGTAATGATTTCCGCCTCTTTCGTCAACCTTTTCAGGCAAAAAAACGCTTGTCCGCTCACACGAAAACAGAGCCGGACGCTCTGTCTGGCTCTGCTTCATTACTATGTCATTCACTTACCTGATACAGATTAAATCTCGATCTCACAGTCCGGTTCCACTTTTTTACAAGCCTTCAACACCTGTTTCATAACGCTTTTTTCATCCGCGCCGTCCGCAAAATCAATCTTCATTTTCTGGGTCATAAAGCTGACTGTAGCCTCTGCTACCCCTTCTGTTTTTTTTGCAGCTTCCTGCATCTTCTCCGCACAATTAGCGCAGTCTACCTCGATCTTGTAAGTTTTAGTCATTGTTTTCTCCTTCCCTGACGTGTTCCATACCCATGTTGAGAATAGCGCGGACATGATCGTCATCCGGTGCATAAAACACCAGCTTCCCTTCCCGCCTGCTTTTCACAAGCTTAGAATCTTTCAGGATCCGCAGCTGATGGCTGACGGAGGACTGACTCATATCCAAAAGCCCGGCAATATCGTTGACACAGCGCTCTGTATCCAGCATTGCATAGAGGATTCGGATCCGGGTAGGATCTCCGAAAATCTTAAAAAGTTCTGCCAGTTCATTGACAGCCTTTTCCGTATCCGTTCCGTCCATTAACATTCCTCCAATCAATATTTCAACATATGTTTATCTGTTCATATTATAATACAATTAAGAAAAGACTGTCAAGCAAAAAAAGAGAGACCGTTTGGTCTCTCTTTCCGGGAACCGTCATCTGACGGGATAAATCTCTTAAAGCTTGAAGAAGGAAACTTCTTCCTCCAGAAGTTTTGCCATTTCTTTCAGCTCGCCTGCAGCCTCTGCCAGCAGATTGATGGTTGCATTCAACTCCTGCATAGATGCGGTGGTCTCCTCGGTAGATGCCGCATTCTCCTGAGATACTGCGGACAGATTCTGGATCACATCCACGACTCTTCCTCTCTCGGTATCACACTGACCGGCCTGCTCATGGATCACCTGAGATTCTTTTCTGGAATCTTCGATACCGCTGCTCACATCATTGAATTTCTCCTTAGTCTGTATCAGCTTCTGCTGCTGTTCCAGAATGATCTCGTTCACTTCGTTCATGATCTGAACGGAAGTCTCGGAATCCGCCGTCAGCTGATGAATGATATCCTCGATGGTCTTCGTGGACTGCGCGGAATCTTCAGACAGCTTGGAGATCTGTGTCGCTACCACAGCAAAGCCACGGCCGGCCTCTCCTGCTCTGGCTGCCTCGATGCTCGCATTCAGGGCAAGCAGGCTTGTCTCGCTGGCAATAGAAGCGATGAGATTGACTGCATCCTGAATCCGGGTAACCGATTCGTTGGTGGTATGTACGGAGACCTCGATCTTTTTGATCGCCTCAGTGGTCTTATCGTTAGACTCACTCAACTCATGGATGATTTTGGAGGATTCAGTATCTGCCACATGCATCTTCTTGGACAATTCATCCAGTTCTCCGACGCTGGCAACAATTCTCTCAATGATCTCACCCATATTAGCTACCTGACCGGTAGCAGACTCAATATCCTCCGCCATGGACACAGCCCCCTTGGAGATATCCTCCACTGCGGTACTGATCTCGTCCGCTGTAGACGAAGTCTGGGATGCCATGGACTCCAATGTATCACCCTGCTTCATCAGGGTGCTTGTATTTTGTTTGATACTGCCGATGATCTTCTGTAACTCCTCTAAGAGCCGCTGTACGGCACGGCCCATAACACCGATCTCATCAGATCTCTTTAAGAGTCTCTCGTTTACTTCCAGCTGCAGATCACCGTGTGCCAGAGAGGACAAAAGTCTTTCTGTCTGCACAATCACACGTGCAATGGCGCCGGCAATTATGATGCAGACTATTAATGCAACAACAAGAATCAACACAGCGATCCCCAGAATCATCATACAACTCTGGTTGATCCGGGAAGCAGCCTCGGTGGCCGGCTTACCAGCAAATACCATGCCAGTATTTTTACCGCTGTCGTCAAAAACAGGCATATAGAAAGCATAGTACCGCTCCCCGTTTATGATAACCTCAGAGGACTCAAAGGTCTTCCCCTCGTTTATAACTGTCTGAATAACCTCATCCCTGGCTTTGGTGCCGAGAA
>CAZUZZ010000051.1:0-2413 GCA_964625055.1 uncultured Bacteroides sp.
AGCAGAACGCCGCCGGGATACTGCATCCCCACATACAAAAGCTGATTGGATCGCTGCGTTACGGAAAGCGGCGTGTTTAACACCAGCTCCCTGATCTTCTCCTCCCCGAAAATGGCCTGAATCCGTCTCCTGTAATCTTTTCCGGGACCACGAAGTTCATTCTTCATCACATATAAGAGCATATAACAGTACTCCCGTGCCACAGCCCGCTCCCGGTCCGGGGCCTTTTTATCCTCCGCCGCCCGCATGACCGTCTCCATCAGCCGCTTCACATTCTCGTATAGCCCCTCGACATAGCTGTGCACCAGAGAACCCTCCACATAACGGTAATGATAGTAGAAGGCGTCCTTCATAATGACCACCCTGCTGCTGGCAAGCAAGGCAGGATACATCAGGTTCGTATCGTCTCCAAATCGAAGACTGTAGTCATAATACCCCTCATTGCCCGCAAAGAGAGACTTCTCACACAGCTTCATGCACCGCGACAGCGGAATCACCTTGCTCTCCTCTCCGATCAGCCTCGCCTTGATCTGCTGCCGCAGCACATCTCCCTCATAGATTCCGGGCTCCACGCCGCATTTTACATTCTCCGTCTTTCTCTGTTTCTCCACCACATGATTACAGCAGACAATCTCTCCCGGCTGTCCTGCCAGACGTTCCACCATCTCCCATAGCATATCCGGCTCCAGATAATCGTCGCTGTCCACAAACATATAGTAACCGCCCAGCGCCTGCTCCATGCCGGCCACGCAGGCCGCCGTAGGCCCGGCGTTCTTCTGATGGATGACCCGCACCCGTTCCTGCTTCTGCACGTATTCGTCACAGACCGCTCCGCTCCCATCCGTGGATTCATCATCCACCAGGATCACCTCGATGCGTCTGTAGGTCTGCCCCAGAATGCTGTCAACACATTCCCGCAGATAAGCTTCCTTATTGTATACAGGTACGATCACACTGATCATAGGATTTGATTTCTTCATCATACAAGCTTCTCTTTCCTGTTTTTCTGCAAACGGTAAAGTCTCACGTAAAGTCCCGGCAGAACCGTAAACATTCTCACCTTGATCCCATAGCCTGAGGGCAGGCTGGCATAGCACTCCTTCTTTCCCGCAAGTCCCTTAAGCTTCCTATGGCACACGCGCAGATATTCTTCCGCCCTTTTTCGCTCCGTTCCGGAAAGCAGAGCGATTTTCCCGACTGTCAGCATAACTGCCACCATGATCTGGGCGTCCGCCTGTACCGCCAGAGATCCATCCTGTTTTACGATCAGCTCCCGTGCCATCTCCCAACAGTAGATTTGATCCATATAAGCCGGCGTAAAGGGTCTTCTCATCACGCCGCCGGGATTCTGATAGTAACCGTAGCCGGGCCAGTCTGTCTCCACAGCCCGCTTCACATGGGGTAAGATCTCTACCAAAAACAGCATATCCTCCCCGATGCTCAGCCCCTGTCTGAACCGCACCTGTGTGATCAGGCTTCGTTTATAAAGTTTACTCCAGCATCGGGTATTCCCTCTCAGAAGGCTCTCTTTTAAATAACACTTGCTATTATATGTCGTCACCGATTGGAATCTTTTCTTATCCGGAGACATATCCTCCTCTCCGACAAGCTGCTCCCACTCTTCCTCTGTCCCCCAGACAGCAAACCGGCAGCCAGCCATATCGCTTTCCGTCTCCCGCAGCAGCTTATACAGCTTATTAAGCATCCCCGGCAGCATCCGGTCGTCCGCATCTACGAAGGTGATATAATCCCCCTTCGCCTGTTCCAGCCCCCGGTTTCGCGCTACAGAAACCCCCAGATCCGGCAGCTCGATCACCCGCAGATTTTCATACTGCCCGCACAGCCTGCTGCAGATCTTCGCCGTTGCATCCGTGGAGCCGTCATTTACCACAAGAATCTCCAGCGCCTCATGATCCTGCACGACAATACTCTCTATGCACTTTTCCAGATAGGCCTCCCCGTTATGAACCGGGACGATCACACTGATCAGATCATTCATCCCATAAAACCTTTCACAGGGCAGCGCTTACTCTGCCGCCCTACAACAATTTTCTCTTCTCTGGTAGAACATCGTCCCCGGAGGGACATTCCCCTTCACCACGCTTCCGGCTGCGATCACACAGTCATCCCCGATCCGGGCACCCCGCAGGATCGTACAGTTCGCTCCCACCCAGACGCGGTTTCCGATGTGTATTTCCCCCGTCAGATACTCCCCGTTTTGATCCTTAAAGTTATGATCGTGATCCACGATCACCGTGTTATTGCCAAACTTGCAATAGTTGCCGATCTGCGTCCTGCCCATACAGGCCACACTGCTGCCCGTATTAAAAAAAACATGAGAGCCTACCTGAAGCTGTCCGTCCGGCCCGCACTGGAAGTAAAGATGCCCCCTGTTCTGAATGCGCGTGTCCAG
>CAZUZZ010000051.1:2513-8825 GCA_964625055.1 uncultured Bacteroides sp.
TCTGGCTGCTCTCCCGCAGGTCATCAGACAGTCATTGTTCGTCAAAAATCGCTCTACAGCCTCTGCCATAGCCTCCGTATCCCCGGGCGTGGTAAGGAAGCCGCTCTCTCCGTCCTGTATCAGCTGAGGAATGCCACCCACCGAAGTGGTCACAATACCCATACCATATGCCATTGCTTCCAGAATCGCCATGGGCATACCCTCATGATAGCTGGGAAACAGAAAAATACCGCTCTCCTCCAGAAGCCGTTCCTTCTCTCTCCCCCGCACCCAGCCGGGAAAAGAAACCTCTTCCAGAAGACCTTTTTCCCGGAAAGCGCCCTTTACCGATTCCATCTCGCCGTCTCCCGCCATCACCAGCTTCACATCGGGGCAGTGTCTTTTCACTCGCTCCAGAACGACAGGGATATCGAAGCATCCTTTTCGTTCTCCCAGCTCTCCCAAAAACAAAACCTGCTTCCTGTCTCTTCCTATATCGTAAGGCGCCGCAGGAACGCGACAGTAGTTTTCCAGAATATCGATCCTGTCCCGGGGAACGATCTGCCCCAAACGATCCGCCCACTCCGCCGACAAGGCCACCAGACGTGTACATTTCCCGTAAACCTTCCCGATCCGCCTGCGCTTTGCCTCGGAGGCCTTTTCATAAAAGCTGTTAAACTCCGCTCCGTGAATATGGTTCACCACCGGGATCCCCCGAGCGGCGCTCCACAAAATAAAAGGCATTTTTCGATAAAAACTGGGACCAAAGGATGAGTGCACATGAACCAGATCAGGCCTGTCCCTCCGCAGGAGTATAAAGAAGGCAAGATATGCCTTAAGGGCCTTTGCCAGTTTGCTCCACTTACTGCCATTCTGATAAGATTCAATATAGGTGATGCGGTAATGCGTCTCCAGCACGCTCCCACGATATCCGTTTACCACAGAAGCGATTCCGCCCTTCACGGCCTCATTCGGCACGATCATACATATATGCAATGCCCACCCTCCTAATCTACAGCCAAAAAGTCTAAGCCGAAAACGCCGGCTTACTTGGAGCCTCTGCCGGTGAGCACCACCCATATGGTCCGAAACAGGATCTTGATATCCAGTCCCAGCGTCCAATTGTCGATGTACTCCAGATCCAGCTTCACCACCTCGTCAAAATCCACGATCTCACTGCGCCCGCTGATCTGCCACAGGCCGGTAAGCCCGGGCGTCATACTGATCCGTCTCCGGTAATGAGAATTATACTGCTCAAATTCCCCCTCCGTCGGCGGCCTTGTGCCCACCAGGCTCATATCGCCCCGAACGATATTGAAAAACTGCGGCAGCTCGTCTATGCTTGTCTTTCTGATAAATTTTCCTACTCTGGTGATGCGCGGATCGTTCTCCATCTTGAACATGAGTCCCTGCATCTCATTCTGACTCTCCAGCTCCTTCTTTCTCTCCTCCGCATCCACATACATGGAGCGGAACTTATAGATCTTAAAACGGCGGCCGTTCTTGCCGATTCTAGTCTGGGCAAAAAATACAGGCCCCGGCGAATCCAATCGAATGGCTGCTGCCACAAAGGGGGTAATAACAATCGTTATTAAACATCCTACCAGTCCGCCCAGGATATCGACCAGCCGCTTGACCACCATACGCCTGTAATCGAAATGGTTGATCGAGTACGTCACCACAGTATATCCCGCAAAACTGCCTACCCGGACTTCCTTGCTGGGTCTTTCTATGATGTCAATATTATAATGGCAGGCAATCCCCATAGACTCCAAATCGTAGATCATATGCTTCACATACGCCATATCCTCGTCAGGCAGACTGATAAACACCTCATCTAACGGCATCTGTCTTGCCATTGTAAGCACGTCCCGTCTGTCGGCGTTCACCTCCACCCCGTTTATCACTTCGCCCTTTCTGTCCGTATCCACACAGGCCAAAGCCACAATCTCATAGTTGATATCCAGGGACTCTTTCAGCCTCACCACTGTCTTGGCAAGCACCGCATCCTTGGCAATGATCATGATTTTTACGATATTGGACTTGGCTGTGAAATAGACCCGCAGCCCTTTTTTCATGGCGAGTCTTACCAACCACACGATCAGGATATTTAAGATTGCAAAATACCCCATCACCAGACGGGAGACGTCCGCGCTTCTTTGCAGCATAAAGAGAAATGCCATCCCGGACAGCTCCATAAAAATGTTAAATTTCGTGACTGCTATCAATTCGACGAGAATACCTCTTTTAAGAAATTCTCTGTTCCAGTCGAACAAAAAACTGTAGATCGTACAGAACAGCAAAAACCCGATATACACCATAAAGTGAAGCTCGGGCTCCATGACCCGGCTGAACTTTTGGAATCGGATGAGGATTGCGACAATATATGCCAGCGTGATGCTGCACAGATCCGCGAGAAGCAGGAAATAGCTCTCTATCAGTTTCATTTTTCGATTCATAAAAAATACCTCTGCCGCCTTACCATAGTATATTAGTCAAGAATAGCATTTTGCTTCTTCTCAGTCAACAGATACGCCCCCAGCATCATGAGCAGATAGTTTCTGCCGATATAGACGGAGATCAGATGAGCCTCCACCACGGTATACACCGCAAACAGTACAAACAGCACCAGGCCGCAGGCGTCCCTCCTCTTCCACAGCTGCCACAAAAGCGCCAGATTCGCCGCCACATAGAGACTGCCCGGAATCACGCCATAGCGGTAAAACAGCTTGACCCAGCCCATATCAAAATAATAATTCATATTGTTCTCACAGGAAAATGCAGACCAGGTCTGGACCATCCCATCGTTGTTGTCGGAATCCGTGAGGGATATGATCCTGCCGCTGATATGGCGGTCGATCCTGCCGAGGGCCACAATATGCGCATTATCCCTGGGATCCCAGTAGAAAAATTCGTTCCACTGGGCGTCTCTCACCCGCTGGGCGCAGACCGCCGCATCCACAGAAAAAGCAATACACAGGACAAAAACGAGCAGACCACATACATAGAAAAAAGTCATTTTCTGCAGTTTCTTTGCACGGCCCATCAGAAAAGCCCCAAAAAGAAAGGCTGTGGTGATGAGCATACTTGTCTTGGATCTGGTCAACAGATAGACCCCTGCATCCAGCAGCAGCAAAAACAGATAGCTGTACCACTTCATCCGGTCAAACCAGACATAGACACCCAGCGCCACCAGCATAAAAAACATACAGGACAGGGCATTGGGATGACCCATCCCCAACGTATACCGGGTTTCCTCTGCGGCCTCCTCCCCGATATAGCGGGTGGTCTCCGCCGCCTCATGACCAAACGCCTGAGTCAGACTGATATCGCCGTAAATACCCGTAACCGCAAGCGCCACGATGGCAAGACACCCAGCCAGCGTCACATAGAAGGTATATTTCAACATCTCTTTCAAGGGAATGCCCTTGCAGGCCGCCACAAAGGTCACGATACGGATGATATCATTCGCCCCCGTGATCCGGTAGGAGATGAAACCGATTCCCTCCAAAAGTATAAGAAATACCCACTCCCGCCGTTCATAACGGGTAAGCATAAGCTTACAGGCAAACAGAAGAAAGGTCACCCGAAACAGATAACCCTCTATGGGATTGATATAATTGCTCTTGTCAACGATGACCATGAGAAGCTCTATGGTCAGTCCGATATAGAAAGCCAGACGGGGAATCGGGCTTTCATCCCGAAGCCGCCTGTAAAGAGTTTTGATCATAGCCTCACCGCCTCATTGCCCGCGCCAGTGCACCATGCACTCTTCGCAGGAACTGCTTACACGCAAGCTTCGTCCGCTTCCATGCAACCCCTGCCCTGCTTACCTTGGGCGCGAGGAGAAAATCGTATTCTTCCCGATGCGCCCGCAGATACGCCGGGAAGCTCTCATCGATCTCCACCCGGACAAATTTTGCGTCCCGGTCAAAGATATCTTCCCCACATAAAAGCCTGTCCACCGCCTCATTTAAATAACGTTTGCTATTATATTCCTGATGGGCCGCCGCCTTCACCTTCACACCGATCCGTTTCGCCACATCCCGCTCTCCGTCACCGCCCATATAGCCAAAGTGCCAGCCGCCGTCAGCTACCCGCACACTCTTAGGATCGGTGGGGGATACCTCCCGCAAAAACACGATGCCCTCCGAGGGAATATCCGCGAAGCTGCACACCTTCGTGCCCAGCCACTGTCTTCTCTCCACGCCCGGAAATTCTCCCGTGATGGACAGAAGGTTCCCGGAAACCTCCTCCATATTCAGGAAACAGTAAAACATCCGCTGTGCCAGATGATAGATCTTTCCCGGTGTAAAGTTTTCGATCGTATGCACAAGCGTCTCCGGCTTCGGGATCTCATCCACATCACTGAAAATAATGATATCCTCCGCCCTGCAGTCACCCAGTGCCCGGATCAGCTGATTCTTCTGGTATTTATCCCTCTCGTGGGTCGTGACCCCTTCCATGGGGGAATCCTCCACCGCCACATAGCGTATCTTATCCTCAAATTCCTTAAAGAGATGCCGGTTTTCGGCAAATATCATCCGCTTCGGCTCTCCCGAAAAGGTCACGGAGGACTCCTCGATCACAAACCAGTCCACATAGGGATTCAGGATCTGCATTCTGAGCTTTAAAATATCCAGTTCGTTAAAAAAAGGAATACAGTCAAATACCATATTTTATCCTCTCATTTCGAAAATCTGCGCCAGAACAGCAATGGCCGTATGCAGTCCTTGCACTTCTGCCATCTTACCGCCCAGGGATTGATAAACCGTGGATATTTCTCATTTCTGCCGCGCCACTTATGAAAAAGAAAAGGCGCCTCTACATCCATGATCTCCGGGATCATATGTTCATGGCCAAAGTACTTCGCCACCTCAATAGGGGCAAACCGCATCCCTGCCTCCTCGAACACATTTCTATATTTACAACAGATAAGCGTATCCTCGTTATAATTGTCATCCCCCGGCATCTTCTCCCACTTGAGTCCCGCCTCTCTGGGAAAATCCATAAGCCTTTTGCTGCGGATCGACACACTGTTGCCCACCCGGACGATCTCTCCCTTCGCATCCCGGTAAGCGTAGTCATTCTGGGGCAAGGGCCAGGGCGACCCGATATAGTCGTAATCCAGAAAGGCATCCTTCCAGCTTTCGGGGTGCACCACAAAACCGTCCGCGTGTACGATGAGTGCAAAGTCCGTGTGAATATGGTCCCCCAGCTCATACATCATTTTGTAGTTAAACTTGTCTATATCATCCAGCTTTGAGGTATGGGAGTAGCGGATAGACTTCGGCAGGGACAGGGGTTTCCTGTGCGTAATGAGCACTACATCCCCGAAATCGATCCCCTGCATACTGTACTCCAAAGCGTGAATCGTCCCGTATAAATCCACGCTGGTCATGGCCGCCAGCGTCACGTTTGGTAGAGAAAGCTTCTGTTCAGGCATATTCATTCCTCCGTAAGCCGGACACTGTCCTTATGATAATATCCCGTTACCGCAAGATTCAGCCAGTAGCCCGGATCCGTGCTCAGATCGTCAAAGGAAAAAAGATGAGGTTTTTCGCTGTAAGGCCTAACCTCCACATCTGCGATACTCTCGTCAATATAGAGATCATGCCGTTCCATCGCTTCCGTATAAAAGGTCTGCGCCTCCCCCTTTGTCAGAGAGCGCAGGGCGGAGATGCTCGTATACGTATTCTTATCTGCGGTGAACACCCACACTATCATGAGCAGAAGCAGGCACGCCAGACTCATGCGATTCCCAGCCCGCTCCAGAAAGACTCCCAGAGCCGCCGACGCCGTATCTCCCGCTCCCGCTTCCTGCCTGTGGGACAGATAGCCCAGCCAGTAAACAGTCACCATAAGAAGCGCCACATAATAGGTCATCTGAATGATATTATCCACCCGGGAAAGGCCCGCCATACCCACCGCGTACAGGGTCGGCGTAAACATGGCGGAAAGCACACAGTACACACCCGCCGTCACCCACACCGGATGAGAAAAATTCTGTCTGGAAGCCTTTGCCAGCTTCCACAGAAGGGGCAGGAGCGCCAGCCAGGCAAGTATCACAAGCACCGGTGTCCAACGGATCGCAAACACCCCTGCATGATAGAAGGATAGCAAAACGGCCTTCACCGCGGAATACCCCTCATCCATATCCAGGCTGCTCCGTTTCCCGTTGCCGGGCGCCAGCGTATTGAAAAGGAATCCCGCGCTCCCCGCGAGAAAAGGTATGATAGCATATATTATTTTATCTCGTCTCTGATACAGTGTATAGAGAAGAAGAAACGCCATAAGAATCTCCGCCTGCAGACCGGTCACCAGATTGCCGCC
>CAZUZZ010000052.1:0-8708 GCA_964625055.1 uncultured Bacteroides sp.
CAAAAAGTACAAAGGCAAAATCGAATTGTATCAAAGACAGCGTTTACATAGATGAAGGCTTCTCCGGAAAGAACACGAAACGTCCTCAATTTCAAAAGATGATGAAAGATATGAAGGAGCGGCATTTTGATTATCTTGTCTGTTACAAACTGGATAGGCTAGGCAGGAATCTTGCCGATCTCGCGAATCTGATGGAGGATCTGAACCGCAGCGGCACTTCTTTTATCAGTATCAAGGAGAAGTTTGACACAACGACGCCCATTGGTAAGGCTATGCTGTATTTTTCCGGCGTTTTGGCTCAGATGGAGCGGGAACAGATCGCGGAGCGTGTCAAAGATAATATGATCATGTTAGCCAGGAGCGGACGCTGGCTTGGCGGCAATACGCCGCTTGGATATTCTTCTGTTAAGATTGAGAAAGAAGTCAGTGCGCTGAAAAAGAAGTCAATGTACTGTCTGGCCCAGAACCCGGCGGAGATTGACATTGCGCGGTATATTTTCGCATCTTTCATGGAGTACAGATCTATTACGAAGGTATTGAAGAAACTTCTTACCAATGATATCAAGACCAGGCAGGGAAAAGAATTTGTTGTCTCAGGGATTCGGGACATTCTGGTAAATCCGGTATACTGCAAGGCGGATATGGATGCCTATCAATATTTTTACGATCTGGGATGCCAAGTCTGTATTGACGAGGAGGAATTAGATGGGCACTCTGGGTTGATGGGATATGCAAAGACAACATCAGCCCATTATAAAAATCAGAGTCAGCCGTGTGAATCGTGGATCATATCGAAGGGGCGGCATGAGGGGATTGTTACCGGGGAAGAGTTTGTCCGGGTACAGAAGCTGCTGGAGTGTAACAGGAGTAAAGGGGATAGTTTTAGGAATACGACAAATAGTATCGCCCTTTTGTCTGGACTGCTCTATTGTAGCTGCGGGCATTCAATGCGGCCCAAGAATTATCCGGCCTCCCGTTTGACCGAGAAAGGAGAGCGGACATTTTCATACCGTTGTCCATACAAAGATATGACACATCGTGAAAAATGTGATACGAAGAATGTCCACGGTAATACACTGGATGCCAGAGTATGTGAAGAAATCATAGGACTTACCGCTCCAGATACGGGGATGATCCCCATGCTGGAGGCAATGCTGAAAAAGATCAGAGATACAGATGTCGAGGTCTTATCGGAGAAAGACCTTATGCAGCAGGAATATATCAGAAAAAAGGAGGAGATACAGAAGCTGGTGGCATCCATTAAGAATCTGGAGGCTGACAGTGCGGCGGTAAAATATATCAATGATGAGATTAAGAGGCTTGATGATGTATGTAAGGATCTACAAAAAAAGATCAATCTGATCCAGAATGATGAGAAAGAGAATGGAGATCTAACTGATTACGTGAAAGATTGGTTAGAGAAACTGAATCATTTCCCACAGATCTTTGATGAACTGTCTGTTGTGCAAAAGAGAGATTTTTTGAGAGAGATCATAGAAAAGATTGTCTGGGATGGAGAAATTGCACATATTTTTATAAGGAACCCGGTGCCTGACAGGCACCGGGACATTTTTGTCCGTTTGAAGGAAACAGTTATGCGGTCATGGTATCCAAAGTTTCCAATTTGGAACCATCGCATTGCCACATCCGCTTGGGCCGACTATAGCCACGAAGCTTCCTTCCGAAACCTGCAGACTGATGTGGGAAAGGGCGGGCGTTTCTCCCTTGAGATTGTGATAGGAGTAGGAAACGTCCTGCAGAGATAAGATTGGCTGCATAAAAACAACTCCTTATGATTATAGAATATTTTATGAGAAGGAAGAAAATATGTGTTTTGATTGAAAAAAAAACCAGTTTATGGTATCATCAAATTTAGATTTAATTAAAATGAGGATGATTGTGGAGGATTATCGTATGGCACAGCTGTGGGGCGGTCGATTTACGAAGGAGACAGACCGGCTTGTATATAATTTTAATGCGTCGATTTCTTTTGATCAGAAGTTCCTGAAGCAGGATATTGAGGGCAGTATCGTACATACCATTATGCTTGCCAAGCAGGGGATTCTGACGAAGGAGGAGAAGGACGCAATCCTGAAAGGCCTCATAGGGATCCGGCAGGATGTGGAGGACGGAAAGCTCGAAATCACGGAGGAATACGAGGATATTCACAGTTTTGTGGAGGCCAACCTGATCGAGCGGATCGGGGATGCGGGAAAGAAGCTTCACACCGGCAGAAGCCGGAATGACCAGGTGGCGATGGACATGCGGCTGTATACCAGGCTTGAGGTGCTCAATGTGGATGGGCTTTTAATGGAACTTTTGCAGACGCTCCTTGCAATCATGGAGGAGCATATTGAGACCTATATGCCCGGTTTCACGCATCTGCAGAAGGCACAGCCGGTGACGCTTGCGCATCACATCGGCGCCTATTTTGAAATGTTTAAGCGGGATCGTTCCAGACTGAAAGATATTTTTTACCGTATGAATTATTGCCCGTTGGGCGCAGGGGCGCTGGCGGGGACGACTTATCCTTTGGACAGGGCCTACACGGCGTCGCTTCTCGGTTTTGAGGGGCCGACTTTAAACAGTATGGATTCTGTGTCGGACAGAGACTATGTGATCGAGTTTTTATCGGCGCTCTCCACGATTATGATGCATCTAAGCCGTTTCTGCGAGGAGATCATCATCTGGAATTCCAATGAATACCGGTTTGTGGAGATTGACGATGCCTATTCCACCGGGAGCAGCATTATGCCCCAGAAGAAAAATCCGGATATCGCGGAGCTGATACGCGGCAAGACAGGGCGTGTCTACGGGGCGCTCATCTCCATATTGACGACTATGAAGGGGATTCCCCTCGCGTATAATAAGGATATGCAGGAGGACAAAGAGCTGACCTTTGACGCCATCGATACCGTAAAGGGGTGTCTGGCATTGTTCGAGGGCATGATCCGCACCATGAAATTTAATAAGGAAGTGATGGAAAAGAGCGCGGCTATGGGCTTTACCAATGCTACTGACGCGGCGGACTATCTGGTGGGGAAGGGAGTGCCGTTCAGAGACGCGCATGGTATCATCGGCAGACTGGTGCTTTTTTGTATAGAAAAAGACTGCAGCATAGATGACCTTTCCATAGAGGAACTGAAGGAGATCAGTCCCGCGTTTGAGGAGGACGTTTATCAGGCCATCAGCTTAAAGACTTGCGTGGAAAAACGGCTGACGATCGGTGCGCCCGGATCAAAGGCTATGCGGGAGGTCATACGGATGCACAGGGAGTATTTGAAGAAGGACTGGCGGGATGAGGAAAGTATGTTCGGCGGACAGCTTGGAGAGATAGAGATAAAGGAAATATAATGAGGAGGAAATGAAAAAAATGAGTGAAAAATTGAAAGTAGGTATCTTAGGCGGCACCGGAATGGTAGGGCAGCGCTTTATCGCCCTTTTGGAGAACCATCCCTGGTTTGAAGTGACGACGATCGCGGCGAGCCCGAGATCGGCGGGCAAGACCTATCAGGAGGCTGTGGGTGAGAGATGGAAGATGGATACACCCATGCCGGAGGCCGTAAAGAATATTGTGGTCAAGAATGTGAACGAGGTGGAGCAGGTGGCAGCCGAGGTGGATTTTGTGTTCTCCGCAGTGGATATGACCAAGGAGGAGATCAAGGCCATTGAGGAGGCATATGCAAAAACAGAGACTCCCGTGGTTTCCAATAACAGCGCACACCGTTGGACGCCGGATGTTCCCATGGTAGTGCCGGAGATCAATCCGGAGCATTTTGATGTGATCGAGGATCAGAAGAAGAGACTTGGAACGAAACGCGGCTTTATTGCGGTAAAACCCAACTGTTCAATCCAGAGCTATGCGCCCGTGCTCACGGCATGGAAGGAGTTTGAACCCTATGAGGTGGTGGCAACCACTTATCAGGCGATCTCCGGTGCCGGGAAAACCTTTAAGGACTGGCCGGAGATGGTGGAGAATGTGATCCCCTACATCGGCGGCGAGGAGGAGAAGAGCGAGAAGGAACCGCTGCGTATCTGGGGTAAGGTGGAGAACGGGCAGATCGTGCCGGCTACAAGTCCGGTGATCACCTGCCAGTGTATCCGTGTACCGGTGTTAAACGGCCACACGGCGGCAGTGTTTGTCAAATTTAAAAAGAAGCCTACCAAGGAGCAACTGGTAGAGAAACTGATAAACTTCAAGGGACTTCCGCAGGAACTGGAGCTTCCCAGCGCGCCGAAGCAGTTTATTCAGGTGATGGAGGAGGACAACCGTCCTCAGGTGAAGCTGGATGTGGACTATGAAAACGGTATGGGAATAAGCATAGGCCGGATCCGCGAGGACAGTGTCTATGACTGGAAGTTCGTGGGCCTTTCCCACAATACCGTGCGGGGAGCGGCGGGCGGCGCTGTGCTGTGTGCGGAGACATTGAAGGCGAAGGGATTTATTACAAAGAAATAAGATGAATGCGAAGGTATGAAGAGGTAAGCAGATACTATGTTATTGGGCAGAACGACCGAATTGGGTTATCTAAACAATTACTATGACAGGGATGGCAGCCAGATCCTGATCGTCTATGGACAGAAGCATATCGGGAAGACGGCGCTGGTGAAGGAATTTATGAAGGACCGGCCGGGCTATTACTATCTTGCCAGAGCCTGTTCAGAGAGAGAGCAGGCTTACCAGTGGGGCAGACAGCTTGCACATGAAGGCTATATTGTAGATAAATTTCCTTCTTTTCAGGATATTTTTGAGAAGATATCGCATCGTGTCACGGGCAAAAAGGTGCTGGTGATCGATGAATTTCAGAATATCGTCCGTGCCAGCGACAGTTTTATGAAAGACCTGGTGGCTTTTGTGCACAGCCAGTGGAATCGGGATAATGTGATGGTGATCCTCTTAAGCTCTTCCATCGGATGGATCGAGAACAGCATGATCACCAGGATCGGAGAGGCAGCCTATGAGCTTTCGGGACTGTTAAAGATCAAGGAGATGCCCTTTTCGGATATCGTGGAGCGGTTTCCGAATTTCCGTATTGAAGAGTGTGTGGAGGCCTATGCCATTTTAGGGGGAATCCCCGGCCTCTGGAACCAGTTTGATGACAGACTCACGATCCAGCAGAATATCTGCCGCAATATTTTAGACTGCAACAGCTTCCTCTTTGAAGAGGGAGAGCGGATCCTGACAGAGCAGCTCAGGGAGCCGGGCGTTTATAACACGATCATGGCTTCTATCGCAGCAGGAGATCATAAGCTCAACGATCTGCACCTGCACACGGAGTTTTCCCGTGCTAAGATCAGTGTGTATCTGAAGAATCTGATCGAGCTTGAGCTGGTGGAGAAGGTATTTTCCTACGATACGGCGGGCAAGGAGAATGTGCAGAAGGGAATATACAGGATAAGTCATCCCTTTGTTGACTTTTACTATACCTATATGTATCCGCACCTGAGCGATCTGCAGATGCTCTCGGTGGGTGAGTTTTACAATCATTACATCATGCGGGATTTCAGACGCTATGTAGCCGGGTATTTTAAGCAGGTATGCAGACAGCATCTTTCAAAACTCGGGGAAAGACACAGACTTCCTATCAACTGCGGCTCGATCGGAGAGTGGATCGGCAAGGTGGGGTCTTTGGATATTATCGCGCAGGACGAGGAGGGACGCACGATCATCGGCCTTTGTAATTGGGAAAAGCCCATGACCTACGAGGATTATGAAAATCTTCTTCTCTATGCGAAAAAGGCCAAGATCAGTGCAGATTACATATATATGTATACAGCTTTCCGGTTTGATGAAAAGCTGAATCTGGAGGCCAAGGTTAAATCGAACCTGAAACTGGTGCAGATCTCGGATCTGTAAGAGCGTGGTGGATAGAGGATTATGGGTAAGAGTTTGTTTATTGCGGAGAAACCCAGCGTTGCACGGGAGTTCGCAAAGGCATTAAAATATAACATGAAAAACCGCGATGGCTATATGGAATCAGAGGAAGCTGTGGTGACCTGGTGTGTGGGTCATCTGGTGACGATGAGTTATCCGGAGGCATACGATGAGAAGTACAGAAGGTGGTCTTTGGAAACGATTCCATTTATTCCGGACAAATTTAAGTATGAGATCATCGACGGCGTGAAAAAACAGTTTGGCATTGTGAGTGGTCTTTTGAACAGGGAAGATGTAGAGACCATTTATGTCTGCACCGACTCCGGGCGGGAAGGAGAATATATCTATCGTCTGGTGGAACAGCAGGCTGGCGTGGTGGGGAAGGACCGCAGAAGGGTGTGGATCGATTCCCAGACGGAGGAGGAGATTCTGCGCGGGATCCGGGAGGCAAAAGATCTTTCGGCTTATGATAATCTCTCCAACGCGGCTTACCTTCGGGCAAAAGAGGATTATCTCATGGGAATCAATTTTTCCCGTGCGCTCACTTTAAAATACAGCAATTCGATCAAAAGCTATTTGAATACAGATAAAGCGGTGGTCTCCGTGGGCCGTGTCATGACCTGTGTGCTCGGTATGGTGGTCAACAGAGAGCGGGAGATCCGGGAATTTGTGAAGATTCCCTTTTACCGCATTATTTTGCAGGCGGAGATAGCGGGGCATGACTGCAGTCTGGAATGGAAGGCGGTGGAGGGTTCCCGATATTATCAATCACCGGCGCTTTATAAGGACAATGGATTTTTGCAGGAGAAGGATGCGGACGAGTTCATTGCCTGGTTGGAGGAAGAGCCGGACAAACAGCCGCAGCTGGAAAAAATCGAGAAAAAGAAGGAGACGAAGAATCCGCCGTTATTGTATAACCTGGCGGAGCTGCAAAACGATTGCTCCAAGCTTTTCAAGATCAGTCCTGACGAAACCCTGCGGATCGCGCAGGAGCTCTATGAGAAGAAGCTGACCACTTATCCCCGGACAGATGCGAGAGTGCTCTCCACAGCGGTGGCAAAGGAGATAAGCAAGAATATCAGAGGGCTGCAGAACTATCAGCCGGTGAGCGCCTTTGCGGCGGATATTCTGGAGAAGGGCAGTTTTCAGAATATTGCGAAGACCAGATATGTGAATGATAAGCAGATCACAGATCACTATGCGATCATTCCCACAGGACAGGGATTTGGGGCCTTGAACAGCCTGCATCCTACCTCGGCAAAGGTTTATGAGATCATTGTAAGGCGATTCTTAAGTATTTTTTATCCGGCGGCGGTCTATCAGAAGATATCATTGACGGCAAAGCTTAAGGAAGAAACCTTTGTCTGTGGCTTTAAGGTGCTGGCGGAACAGGGATATCTTGCAATTTCACAAAATTCTTTTGCAAGAAAGAGAACAGAGGAGTATACTGGAGAAGAGGGAACTGAGGAACAGCAGGAGGATTCCTGCGACGCAGTTCTTATGGAAACGCTGAAAACGCTTAAAAAAGGAGATTTTCTTACGAAAAAAGCGTTGGAGAAAAAGGAGGGAGAGACCTCACCGCCCAAACGCTATAATTCCGGCACCATGATCCTCACGATGGAGAATGCCGGGCAGTTCATAGAGGATGAGGAACTGCGGGCACAGATCAAGGGAAGCGGTATCGGTACTTCTGCCACCAGGGCGGAGATCCTGAAAAAGCTGGTACATATCAAATATCTGGATCTGAATAAGAAAACCCAGATGATCACACCGACGCTTTTAGGAGAGATGGTTTACGAGGTAGTTGCGGGAGCGATAAGACCGCTTTTGGATCCACGATTGACGGCCAGCTGGGAAAAGGGCCTTACGCTGGTCGCGACAGGAGAGATCACAGAGGAAGAATATATGGGGAAACTGGACGACTTCGTCACCAGAAGGACGAACGCCGTCAAACAGATGGCAAATCAAGGGATGCTCTACAGCAGATTTCAGTATGCATCTCAGTTTTATAAGGGGACTAAGAAGGGGAAGGGGAAAAGTGTATGACAGGATTACAGGATACCACGATCGAAGCGTTGTATACGCTGGAGGAAACGATTGCGGCAGAATTGTTTCAGGGCGTAACGTACCCCTGGGAAGTGCTGCCGAAGATCAAGGATTTCATCATTGCTCTGGGTGAGACGCTTCCTGAAGAAAAATACGAGAGAAGAGAGGGTAATGTGTGGATTGCCAGAAATGCGAAAGTGTTTCCAAGCGCCTATATCGGCGGTCCGGCAATCATTGATGAAGAAGCAGAAATTCGTCACTGTGCGTTTGTCAGAGGCAGCGCTATCGTCGGGAAGGGCGCAGTGGTAGGCAACTCCACAGAGCTGAAAAATGTGATCCTTTTCAATAAGGTGCAGGTACCTCATTACAATTATGTAGGAGACAGTATCCTGGGATATAAAGCGCATATGGGCGCAGGATCCATTACCTCCAATGTGAAGAGTGATAAGACACTGGTGGTGGTAAAGGCAGGAGAAGAAGCCTTTGAGACAGGCCTTAAGAAGTTTGGCGCTATGCTGGGGGATGAGGTAGAGGTGGGATGTAATTCCGTGCTGAATCCCGGTACCGTGATCGGTAAAAATACGAATATCTACCCAACATCCATGGTGCGGGGCGTTATCCCGGCAGGGAGTATCTATAAACGGCAGGGCGAGATAGCTGACAAGCGGTAGACACTGCGAAACGCAGATAATGACAAAAAGACCAGAGAAAAAAGTGTGTTGAGGATGAGCGTATGGCGATTGATTTAAGTATTGAAAACTTTAGCTCTATGATCGACAATGTGATA
>CAZUZZ010000053.1:0-2870 GCA_964625055.1 uncultured Bacteroides sp.
GAAGAGGTCTGCAAAACACCCGGTATCTTCTGCAGCATATCCTGTACCTGCTTGGTTGCCTCCCGCAGGTCGCTCAGATCGCGCCCCTGCAGATCGATCTCAATGCCTGTACTCATCATGCTTGTCATGCTGGCACCGCTGGCGCTGATACTGATATCCATATTGGTCAGGTCAGACAACTCTCTGGTATACTGCTCAATCACCTCATTCGTGGACAGTTCGCAGTCATCCGCAAGATAAGCCGTGAGAGTCGCCGTATCGCCGGAAACACTGTAGGAATAATGATCCACATTGGGATCCGCCTCCGCCATTTCCTCCAAAAAGCGGGTTTCTTCCTCGATCAACTCCAGCTTCGTGCCAGATCGAAAGCTGGCTCTGACAGCAAACGCTCCCTCATCCATACTGGGCATCAGTTCTGTATGGATATGACTGACCAGCATAAAAGCCGCAACCAGAAGGATTACCGCGATCACAAGCACCAGCCCCTTCTTGGGCAATAATTTGCGCAAAACTCTATCATATCCCTTATTGATCTTATTTAAAAGTTTATTGATGGGCAGCTCTTTTTTCTCTACCGGCTTAAACTTTACAAAAAGCAGAGGTATGATGGTCATTGCCATGATCAGTGAAGCCAGCATAGCCATAATGATCGTCAAACCCAGCTCAGAGAACAGCTGACCAGACAATCCGTGCATCGTACTTAAAGGAGCATATACAACCACCGTAGTTATCGTGGAAGCAATGATCGAAGCCGTCACTACACCTGTTCCTTTAAGAGCTGACTCCTGATATTCCCCTGTCTCATCCTTTAATCGGAAACAGCTCTCCAGCACTACGATCGAACTATCTACCATCATACCGATGGCGATCACCAGCGCGCCCATAGTCACCACGTTGAAGGAAAAGCCCAGCATATTCATGCCGATCATCGTTGCAAACAGTGAGATGGGCATAGCGCTTCCGACGATCAGGCTGGCTCTGATATCTCCAAAAAAGAGAAATAACACCAGCATGGAGAAAGCCACGCCCAACGCCAGCGTACTTCCTACAGAGGAGAGCGACGAAATGATCATATCGCTGGCATTGTAGATAGTGTCGATCACTACCACATCATTGTCCGCCTGCAAAAGCTCCAGCATTCTATCCACGTCTCTGGTAACATCCACCGTGCCATAACTTTTCTTTTTGGTAATGGCAATAGTAACATTATCCTGACCGTTATAACGGCTTAAACTGGAAGCATCCTGCTGGCTCTCGCCCACCTGCGCCAGTTCCGAGAGCGGAATGATCTGACCTCTCGCTGTGGTGATCGGAATATTCTGAATCTGCACAACACCGGAGATATCAGCGCTGCTGGACACCGCAATATCCTGAGAGCCCTGACTGACAGCCCCCACAGGCACTGTAAAGTCCATGGCGCCAATGGTCTGCGCGATACCGCTCATAGTCACGCCATACTCTTTCATCGCCTGAGAATCCAGCAGTACCCTTATGTAATTTTCCCGTCCGCCGTACACAGTCACATCCGCCACGCCGGAAATGGTTTCCAGCTCTGTCACCATGGTGTCATTCACATAGCTCAGCACATCGCTGTCGCCCACAGCAGTGACGGAGATATCCATGGTTTCCATCTGGTCCATGGACATCTCTATGACCATCGGCTCCTGCACATCGTCCGGCATGGAAGCTCTGGCTGTCTCCAGGGCCGTCTTCAGATCCATATAGGCGTCATCCAGATCTGTCCCGTAATCATATTGGAACATGACCATGGACATATTTTCCGCAGACTGTGACGTATAAGCGGTCACACCGCTCTGCTCAGAACCGGCGGCCTCAATTTCCTTCGTCACCAACTCCTCCACACTCTCCGGATCCGCTCCCGGATAGATGGTGTAGACCAAGAGCATGGGAAGCTCCATATCCGGCGTCAGTTCCAGTTGAAAGCCGGGTATGGAAGAAAGGCCGAACACCACAAGAGCCAGGATGACCAGCGCCATGGATACGGGACGCTTTAAGGCTAATTTTGTTAAGCTCATACCGTCCTCCTACTCCGCGTCCGTCGTCTGGGTGCTCTCTTCATCCCCGGAAACCATCTGAATAGATACCTCCGCACCCTCTCTCAAGTTGGCAGACCAGCTGGTGATCAGCTGCTCCTGTGTGGTAAGACCGGAGAGCACCGTGATGGTATCCATATCAAAAATACCGGTCTCCACGTCTCTTCTCTGCGCCACACCATTCACCGCCACATAGACGTAGGGCTGGCTGTCGTCGTAGTACACCGCGTCATAGGGGATCAAAATAGCATCCGCCTGACTGTAAGTTTCCGCCGTCACCTTCACGGTACTGCCCGTGAGCAGACTGTCGTCCGGCGTATTCACACAGGACTTGACCGCAAACAGACCTGTGGTCTGATCCACCATACTGCCGATCTCTGTAATGACCGCATCGTACAGCTTGCCGTTTCTGTCCACCTCGATCTTCTGTCCCACCCGCAGGGTACTGCGGATTCCCTCGCTCACACCGAAGGTAACCGTCATTGTATTTTTATTGGAAATGACAAAGGCAGGAGTCCCGGGAGAAGCAAAATCATGCTCCTTCACATTCACCGCCTCGATCACGCCCCCGATGGGTGCTGTCAGAGTGTACATATCCAGCTGATACTCCGCGCTGTCGATGCCGACCTGCGCACCCGCCGCGCCTACCTTTGCGCTGTTTACCTGGGCCGCCGCCGAATCCACTCCCAGAGCCGCCGTTCTTTTCCCTGCATCCTGTACCGCCTGGGTATTGATGTCAAGCTGGGCTTCTGTCAGATTTTTGACTGTCTCCGTCTGTTCCAGACTCTTATAGGTATCGGAGAGCGCATCTCTAAG
>CAZUZZ010000053.1:2970-8384 GCA_964625055.1 uncultured Bacteroides sp.
GATGCCGTCAATCTGTATCTGCATCTGATACATGGTCAGATCCTTCTGCCTCTGGGTCTGCTCATTCTGCACATCCAGCTGCGCCACCGTGCTGTCGTACTGGGCCTGCGCGATCTCATACCCTACCTCAGCCGCCTGTACTCCCGCCGCCGCGCTGTTATACTGGGCCTGAGCGCTGGCCAGCTGCAATTCCGCCGCCTCGGTATCGAGTTTACATAACTCTTGTCCCTCCACAACGGTATCGCCTACGCTGATCTCCGTGCTCAGCACCTCCGCCGACACCATGGGGATTACGTATACCGATTCCTCCGGACTGACAGTACCTATAAACTCATTTTTTAAGGTGAGCGTTCCCGCCACAGGCATCTGTGCTTCTACCGGAATCACCTCACTTAAGGTTTCCTCCTCCTGCGCCACGTCGCCGCACCCTGCAAACAATGCAGCCGCGCAGGCCGCCGCCAGCAGAACTGCTGTCTTTCTATGTACAGATAGTATATATGGCCTTTTCATATTAACCTCCCAATTGCCGTTTCCACAAATCCATTTCCTATTATATATCCATTATTTTAAATATCAAACATTTTGTCCCCAATTTAAGACTTTTTTTATTTTTATAAAGATTGCCCCCGGTATATAGAAAAAGACCGGGCGCCGCCGCACCCGATCTCCTGTTTTCTATTTCCACTTAATTCGCTTTCTTTTTCTTCCCCAGCCATCGCGTCAGCATCTGCTGCAGCTGTTCGATATCCAGAGGCTTCGACATATGCTCGTTCATCCCGCAGGCCTTTGACTTCTGCACATCCTCCAGAAAAGCATTTGCTGTCATCGCTACGATCGGCACATTTCTGGCATCTTCCCTGTTCATATCCCGGATCGCAGTGGTAGCTTCGTAGCCGTTCATGATCGGCATCTGCAGATCCATGAGGATCAGATCATAATACCCCGCCGATGACGCCTCCATCATTTCCACGGCTTTCTGACCATTTTCCGCTGTTTCCACCTGAGCGCCCGACATGGAAAGAATTTCCATCGCAATTTCCCTGTTCAGATCGTTATCCTCCACCACAAGGATCCGTTTATGAGAATAATCCGCTTCCTCGATCTGATCCAGCGTATGTTCCAGAGACGGCACTTTTTCTCTGCGCATAAACCTTTTGAAAACGTTCACCAGTCTGCCCTCATCCAAAGGTTTCATGACAAAAGCATCAATACCCGCCACCTGGGCTTCCGTTTCAATATCCGCCCAGTCATAAGCGGAAAACATCACAATAGGTACATTCGATCTTATTTCACGGCGTATTGCCTTTGCCGTTTCCATGCCGCTCAAACCTCCCGGCATCTTACAGTCTAAAAGAATGGCAAAAAGTTCTTCCTTCTTCTCCTGCTTTTTCAGCACATATTCCAGTGCTTCCTGCCCCGACAGGACCCATTCTCCCTGCATACCCAATTTTTCCAGCAGCATACAGGTCGTCTCACAGGTAAAAGGCTCATCGTCCACTACCAGAACCATGCGCCCTGTAAGATCGATATCCTCTGCCTGCCCCGGCTCCTGATGCTTCAGTGGCAATGTGATCGTCACGATGGTTCCCACACCAAGTTCACTCTCTATCTCAATATCACCATCCATCATATGAATGATATTGCGGCTGATGGTAAGTCCCAGCCCGGTGCCCTGCACCTTACTGATCCGCACATCCTCCGCCCGTTCAAACGGTTTAAAGATACGCTTTAAAAATTCCGGAGACATACCGATGCCATTGTCCTTAAAAACAAACTCATAGCATCCGATCTGATACTGTGTAGAAGGTTTCTCCGTGACTTCTATACTGATCTCTCCCTCCTCCGGGGTATACGTGATCGCGTTTTGTGCCACATTCATAAAGGCCTGTTGTATCCGCAGAATATCTCCCATCACATTGGAATTCTGGATGTCATGAGTGCGCACCGTTATATTCTGCCGCTTCTCCCTCGCCGAAGCAGAGAGTACCTTCTCCAGATTATTGATCATATCGATCAGATCAAAATCCTCCTCCTGAAGCGACATGGTTCCCGACTCGATTCTGCTCATGTCCAGCACTTCATTGATCAGAGAGAGAAGATATCTGCTTGCACCGGAAACCTTGTTCAGGCACTCCGCCACCCCCTCCGGATCGTGCAGTTTGGTACCTGCAATCGCTGTCATACCGATGATCGCATTCATCGGCGTTCTGATATCATGTGACATCTTGGAAAGGAAATCCGTCTTGGCACAGCTGGCTCTGTCTGCCGCCTCATAGGCATCTAAAAGGGCTTTCCTTGCCTCCTTGTCCTTTCGGCGGGCCTCCGTGATATCCTTGGCATTGATGAGCGCCAGAATATCCCCGTTGCTTTCATCCTTCGTGAGCAGGATCGTACGGCGCAGAACTACTGGCTGCCCGTTTGGTCCTTCTGCCTCGAACTCGATCACCAGCTCACTCTCACCTCGTTCATAGGCCTCCAGCATCTGTCTCGTGTTGGTTTCCTGCGCATAGAGCTCTCTATCCTCCGGGAACACCTTCTCCTTACACCAGCGCAGGAAAAAGTCATCTGCATTGCAGGGCACCGTCAATCCTAACCATGCCAGGACAGGCCGTTCCTGCCCGTTCGTCAGATCATAAAACTCTTCCTCTATCAGATTCTTCGTCACATTTACATTGTAGACATAGACCGCTTCCGAGACGATCGCCTGTCTGTACTGCTCCTCTGCGTTCAGCGTACGGCGCAGTATCTCATTCGATTCCTGAATCCGTATATTGGCCTGCTCAAGCTCCTCCTTGGCCTGGATCAGCTCTGCATTCTTCCGCAGCATCTGATCCATCATTTCTCTTTCCTTCGCCTTCTCCGCCGTGATATTTTTTACATACCACATGACTCTGGCGTTATCTTCACCGAAATTCTCCACAGGCACCAGCTCCGACCGCACCCATTTCCACTCACCCTCCACCAGACGACGATAACTGAAATGAATAGGCGCGCCGCCATTCAAGAATACGACCTTCAGATTTTCCGCCGACATGATATTCCGAAAGCTTTCCCTGTCATTCTCTTCCACATGATTTTTTGCACAGGAAGCTATGGTCATTCTGTAATCACCGTTCAACCGCTCCACTTCCAGCGCTTCACTCTCAACGATCTTCAGATCCGTGATATTATTTTTATTCAGATCAATAGCGCTGATCCGAAAATAAGCATCCTGTAACATTCCGATCGCCTCATCGGCAAGCTGTCTGTTACGATGCTCTTCATCGATCAGCCTGATCGCACCGATCCATATCTTTCTGCCATCGGCACTGGTAGATGCCGTCCTGGTCTCACACACCCAGATGGGATTTCCTGCCTGATCATATACCCTGTATTGGCGGACATTTTCTTCTCCAAAAGGACAGACTCTGGTAAAAATCTTTCGATCCGCCTCATACACATTCTGCAGGAACTGTCCCCCTGTCCGTTCCATAAACTGCTCATAACTCATGCCCATGTTACGAAGTGCAAAGGAACTGATAAAATAGACCGGAAAGCCCTCCTCATAAAAACCGCCAACCACCCCGACCGCCACATTTCTGTTGAGCAGATCAACGATCTTATTCTGGTTTTCCTGTTCCAGTTCATCCCCATCCTTTGGGAAAAACAATTCTTCCTGATAAAATCGACGTTCGGCCATCCATTACCTCCCGTCACATATGTTCAACATTATGTAAACCATGTGACCTATTCTTCTTCAAATTTATAGCCCATTCCCCATATTGTTTTGATCAACTCACCCTTCTCTCCCATCTTACTGCGCAGCTTCTTCACATGAGTGTCTATGGTTCGGGCATCTCCGAAATAGTCGTAGTTCCAGACACTGTTCAGGATCTTTTCCCGTGAAAGTGCAATGCCCTTATTTTCCATAAAATACGCAAGCAATTCAAATTCCTTATAGCTCAGATCCACCGGTTCTCCTGCCACAGTGACGCTGTGTGCCTGCTTGTCGAGCCGAATCCCGCCTGCCTCCACCACAGTCTCTGCCGCCGCCTGTCCGGTCCTGCGAAAGATAGCTTCCACCCTTGCCACCAGAATCTTCGGACTGAAAGGTTTGGAAATATATTCATCCACACCCAACTCGAATCCCAGAAGCTCATCCCGCTCGTCAGCCTTGGCAGTCAGCATGATGATGGGCGTCTTGGAGTAGGCACGAATCTCCCTGCACACCTGCCAGCCGTCCATTTTCGGCATCATCACATCCAGGATCACCAGATCGATATCATTCTGCTCAAAAAAAAGATCCAGCGCCTCTGCCCCATCTGCGGCCTCCACGACTTCATAGTGATTCTTTACTAAAAAGTCCCTGACCAGCTTGCGCATACGGGCTTCATCGTCTACTACCAGGATCTTCGATTTCTCCATACACTTCCACGCCTTTCTTCACATCTCACTGAATCTTCTCGACCTCCAGCTGCCTTTTGGCATCACGCAATTCCTGCTCTCTCTGCGTAAGCTCCTGCTCCCACTCCGAATACTCGTTTACCACGGCCTGTCTGTAATTGATGATATTCGGCACGTCGCTGTTCCAGGCGATCGCAACCATCCCCGCCACAAGAAGCACCAACACTATATTGATCAACACCGAAGCAACAAATCTGCCCTGATATTCCGGATGTCTCTGCGCCACACTCTGTCTAATAGATCTGCTGTTCTCCGTCTTATTGCTGAACGTCGCATAGAGCGGCACAGGCCGTATTTTATCCGCCGGCACACCCCACTTGAGCATATCCTTCTGCATCCTCTGCAGACAGCTTAAGCCGATCGGGGTCAGAAAAACGCGGTTATCCAACGCCCGGTTATAGACCAGAAGCATATTCTGCGGTTTGCGCGGATCAAGTCCTCGCTCCAGATTTTCCACCTTCTTCAATTCCATTCTGGCAGTCTCCGCATCGGCTATGGTTGCGAACCGATAGCCGCCTACCACCAGATCGTCCTCTCGCTTTTCCATACTCTCTCCCCAAAAGCGTATCCGTTAAATCTTAAAGATGTTCATGTTCTTCTCCAAACGATCCGCCACATCTCTGAGTTTGTTCGCATTCTCGGAAATATTGTAAACGATACTGCTGACTTCCGTAACGGAAGCAGAAGTTTCCTCCGTGCTGGCGGCATTTTCCTCTGCGATGGCCGTCAGATTCTGTACCACATCCACCACATTGACTCTGGCCTCATCCAGCTTCTTTGTCTTATCCGCAATTCTGCTCACGCCGCTTAGGGATTCCGTAATACCGTCCCTGACCTGCACAAAGCTCTCGTTCGTCCGCTCCACGCTCTCGTTCTGGCTTTCCATGATCTTCTTCACATCTTCCATCGTAGTCACGGATTTCCGAGAATCCTCTATCAGCATATCTATGATATCCTCGATCCTGCGAGCC
>CAZUZZ010000053.1:8394-8701 GCA_964625055.1 uncultured Bacteroides sp.
GGATCTGCCCTGCCACCACCGCAAAGCCTCTGCCCTGCTCACCGGCACGCGCCGCTTCTATACTGGCATTTAAGGAAAGAAGATTGGTCTCCTCCGCAATGGAAGTGATGAGCGATGTGGCCTCTCTGATCTTCATGGCAGACTCGTTTGTAGTGTTGGTCTGCTCGTAAATCACATCAATGGCCTCTCTCGCCTGATCGTTTATCTTTGCCAGATTCTGCAGGGTATCAAAGGCCGCCTGGCTGGAAGCGCGCATGGCGTTCGCATTATTCGTCAGCTCTGCCACTTCCTGTGTGGTCTCCTCCAC
>CAZUZZ010000054.1:0-2126 GCA_964625055.1 uncultured Bacteroides sp.
TAAAAATCATATAAAATATTATAGCACAAACATGTGTGATACGGTATGGGAAACCCGGAAATGATACGCAAAAATGGAGGAAGTGCAAGACTATGTACCCACAAGAAAGAAACCGCAGCGGCCTGTCTGACGATTTGATCTATGAAATTCTTTCCGTGGTAGAAGAGATCCCGGAAGGTCATGTTGCCACCTACGGACAGATTGCCCGGTTGATCGGCAGGGAGAGAAATGCCCGCCTGGTAGGAAAGGTCCTGAGTATGGCAGATTTCTACGGCAAATACCCCTGTCACAGAGTGGTCAACCACGCGGGAAGACTGGCACCCGGCTGGCACGAGCAGGGAATGCTGCTGAAAGCGGAGGGCATCGTTTTAAAAGATGAAAATCATGTGGATCTGAAATGTTATCAATGGGACTGCTGAACCTTGTCCCGTCAGGATCTACTTTTTCGTAATAACCGCCACTGCGCAGGGCATTCTTCCATCCACAATGGAATAATCAACATCCTGATACCCTGCCTCTTCAAAAAACACTTTATAGGAATCCATCGTAAACTGTCGTTTAAAGTTTGCTCCCGCCAGTTCAAGTAAACGTACCGCCTTTTGGTTTACACCCTCAGACCCATTGATATAGGTGGGGACAATGATCTTACCGCCCACTTTACATACCCGCACCAGCTCCTTTACGGTTGCAAGAGGATCCTCCAGCAAATGTATCACATTGCCGGCGACCACCTTATCAAACCGGTTATCACGGCAGTTCAAATTTGTCATATCCGCGCGTTTTACTTTTACGTTCTGAAATTTCCCACATTTTTTTGCCGCCTGTCTTAACATACCTATAGAAAAATCCGTAGCAATCAACTGTCTGCATTTCGGCGCAATATATTGGCTGATTGCACCCGTACCGCAGGCACACTCCAGCACAACATCATTTTGTCCGATCTCTTCCGCTACTCTCTTGCCGAGCCCTCGGTACACCTTCCCATTATATATCGTTTCAAACAGATCATATAAGCCAGACACTTTATCCCAAAACATTTGTCTTTTCCTCCACCACTTCTGTCATAGTTCCACTTTAAATTTTGCTCTGCTCCACAACCACATAGGTGTATGTATGTCAATCGGAACATATCTCGTTTCCATGAGCAGTTCTTTCCAGCGTGCAGTGACAATCTCTTGTACATTTGATAAAGAAGATTCTTCGTCTGTAATAACACCCAACCTTGCACTTGCCTGTATCACATGAGTATCCGGAGCAACCGTGATATTCTCTCTATCCTTAAACGCTACATCCGTATATTGTTCCATAACATATAGCCAATAGTTATTTATCTTGTTACCACCAAGATATGGAAAATTCTTTCTATTCTGCTGTATATATGATTGTATTTGATGCACTTCATAATTCATTCTTTATAAAAAAAATACGAACATCTCCGTCAAACTCCTGCATAAATGTGGTGCATAGTACTTTCCAAATTTCAGGTTGTTTATTCGGTTGTAACGCAACCTTATATTTAACCAATATATTTCTTAATTCATCGTACGGCATATTCATTACGCCTTTACAATCGTACACATCTGGCGACTCGTTATACATCCTATTTGCGCATTCCCACAATACATACGAATTTCTCTGATAATTGAGTGCCATGGGAAGCGTAAAGTATAAATAATTCTCTTTGGATGCGATATTTAATCCCGGATTTTCATGTTCCGGCATCTTCTCTCCTCCCAGAAGTCCGTTATTATAAGCGTTCAGGAGTTGTTCTACCTTCAATAAAATCTGTTGTTTTTTATTCATAATATTCACTTTATTCAACTATGCTATATCCTCTAGTGTTCTCGATATATAATTGATAAATCAAAGCCTGAATGCATTATAATGTCCTTTTCATATTTCATGCTGCCGCATATTGTAATAGTTTTCATAGTAATCTCTACTTACACCACACGCCCCAACACCTTTAACACCGCCTCAAAGGAATCGCTGTCCAATTCATCCCGCAACAGATAGAGCATTTTTTCAGCCGAGTATTCCCCGTACTGCTCCTTCCATCCGGGAACCGCCTCAGTAAACCGATGAAAGGCCAGCACCTTACAGATTTTATCAAGATCCTCCTTCAG
>CAZUZZ010000054.1:2226-8698 GCA_964625055.1 uncultured Bacteroides sp.
CGCTCCTGATAGTCCACATTTTGCACCCTGGGATCACCGCTTTGGTATATCCCGTTATGAGACCGGATCGTAGCGATGACACGAATGTTCTCCTGACTCAAAAGATTTTTCAGGATAATGCCGCCCATCTGCCCGCTGCTTCCAAATAAAAGAACTGTCTTTTGCGGCCGCGATAAACGAAACACCTCATTCGCCGCCAGCGTTGCCACGGATACCGAGGTTTTGGAGATCATGGTTTCCGTTTTCACCCGCTTGGCACAGGCCAGCGCCGCCTGAAAAATACTGTTCAGCTCGTAACCCGTACAGCCGGCGTCCTTGGCATACCCATAGGCATCCCGAACCTGTCCTAATATCTCATCCTCCCCGATCACCATAGATTCCATCCCGCAGACCACACGAAAAAGATGCTGGATCGCCGTCCTGCCCTGATAACGCCTGACCAGGCTTTTCATCCACTGTCCATCGCCTCCTGCAGCCCGCGCCATCACTTCTTCCAATCCGGTAAAACAGTTCTCTTCTCCCTGCACATAGATTTCCGTGCGATTGCAAGTGGACAGGAGAACGCACTGTTCCACCCTGCCCAGATTCATGATCTCTCTTAAAAAATTCTCCGTTTTTTCCTTGGGTACAAAACATCTCTGCCTGTCCAAAGATTTTGCTGTTTTATGGCTTATACTGATGCATTCCATGCTAACCCCATATATCCGAAACAAGCTCAAATACGTGAAATCTTAACGTTCGCGCATCTGATATTCCACATCCTCATCAATTATCTCCAACATGATATCCGCACATCTCGGATCAAACTGTGTCCCTTTTCCCTTTTCAATTTCTTCACGAACCACCTGCTGCGGGAGAGCATCCCGATAACTCCGCTTGGAAGTCATCGCATCATAAGCATCCGCAATTCCGATGATTCTTGCCGGAAACGGTATATCTTCTCCCGCGACTTTATCCGGATAACCGGTCCCGTCATACTTCTCATGATGATACTTCGCACCAACTGAAATTCCGGGAAGCTCCGATATCGTCGTCAAAATTTCCCCGCCGATCTCGGGGTGCTTCTTTATCTCATGATACTCCTCATCTGTCAGTTTTCCTGCCTTATTGATGATTGCGTCCGCTACTCCTATTTTGCCGATATCATGCAGAAGCCCCATGTGATAAATTTCCTGCTGATCCTGTTTTGACATTCCCATTCTTTTAGCGATCTCTCTTGAATAATCCGCCACTCTCTCTGAATGTCCGCTTGTATACTTATCCTTTGCATCAATTGTTTTCGCGAATGTCAGGATCACCTGCTCAGAAAGCCGCTCCACTTTTTCCCTTCTGTCCTCCGCCGCCTTTGTCTGTTTCTTTACTTCTACCTGCAAATTTTTTCGCAGATCATCAAGCTCCTCAAGTGTTTTTGTCAGCAGCTGGTAATCTGGTGTCTCCATGGAAAACAGAATGATCAGACTCGCAATCGAAGGTGTGAACACGCTCAATAAAACACCCGGAAAAAACAACATCTGCAAAACCGGTCCCAGTCCGCACATAAGGATATATACACCGATAGATACTTTCTGCTTTGCCTCGAAAAAACTCTGATTTTTGATCAGCACCACTGTTGCAAACACTAAATAATATAACGGAACAATATAAACAAGCAGATACAAACTTCCGTGAATGTATTCCCCCTTCTCATTGAAGCTGAACACAAAGCCTGCGATCATATTACAAACCAGAAGTGCCATGAGCAATATATAAACGATTTTATTGATACGTATACTTCTTACCCTGCTTACGCTTTGATGCACATAGCTTTCCACATACCGAAGAAAGAAATACCCAAGACTGAACGTCAACATAAAGTAAACCGTATTGGCAATTGTGTTCAGCAGCGGCGGAATCACGTTTCCGTAACTTATCGTAATGGCTGTTACAATGTCCATGATCTCCGTCGCCAGAACACATTGGAGAACCCGCTTGAATTTCTTATTGACTTCCGATTGATTGGAGTAATAGATTTTTAACGCAGCATAGACTATCAGAACATATATTACTCCTACCACTTCAAAATCAATATTATAAATCAGGTTCATTACCTTTCCCTCTATCGTCCTTTTGTACGTCTCCGCTCAGCTTGTTATCTCAGAAAATGTCTCTAGCAGGTCGCCCCGCCCTTCAAATGCATCTTCGCATTCAGGATCTCATCCTTATACTGCAGGATCTCATCCGACATAAGCTGCTCCTGCACGTTCTCGAAACCGATCCGGTTTATGGTATCCGCAAAACGCTCGCCTGTCTTTCCCTGCTCACGGAAAAGCAGAATCGCCTTCTCCAGCACGGAAAGCACTTCCTCTTCGCTTAAGAAAATCTTATCCAGCTTCTGCCCGTGGGCTACTCTCTTGCCCCAGCGTCCGCCGATGTAAACACGGTATCCGTATGCGCTCTCCTCCGCCGCCTTAAACGGACATTTGCCCACACAGCGTCCACAGTTGTTGCACTGATCGGGATCGATCACCAGCTTGCCGTCCACAACCTGGGAAGCGCCCACAGGACACGCCTGAGAAACCTGACATTTTCCGCAGCCACGGCATTTTTCCAGATCGATCACCGGCACTCTCTGTCCCACGATACCGAAATCATTCAGATCCGGCTTCACGCAGTTATTCGGGCAGCCGCCCACCGCGATCTTGAACTTGTGCGGCAGCTTGACATCCGCATAGCCATGGAAGAACCTCTCATGGATCTTTTCAGATAATCCATAGGAATCCAACAGGCCGTACTGACAAGTCGTTCCCTTACAAGCCACCACAGGACGTACTTTGGAGCCGGTGCCGCCGGTCTCAAGCCCTTCCTCCGCCAGGAAAGCCCTCAACTCTTCTATCTTATCAAAAGGCACGCCCACGATCTCCAGGGTCAGACGGGTGGTCATGACCACATCCCCGTTTCCGAACTTCTCCGCCGCTTCCGCTATCTTCTTATGCTCCGCTGTAGTGATCTTGCCGTTTCTGGTGATCACGCGGACATTGAAATTATCGGTACCCTTATTGTGCAGGCAGCCAAGCGCCTTCACGCGCGTGATCTCCTCCGCCGGAACAGTCACCACACCAGGCGTGCTTGCCACCTTTACCACATTAAAGAAAGCGGCACCCTCCAATACCTTTGTGTTCGTGTACCCATAGCGTTTCAATCTGTTCTGCAGCAGGTATCCTCTCTTGCCCTTTGCACAGACGAGCAATAGCTTCTCATCCTTCGCCAGTCCCGGCACTTCTCCCTTTACTTTCAAAAGATCCACATAGGTCGCTCCGGGAATGCTGGGGCCTGCAGGATTGACATCGATAATGCGGTATCCCTCCGCCGCGCCTGCCAGATATTCCGCAGGCGTAAAGCTGTCCATATCTCTGTTTATTTTATTCAAAAGCATATGTACTGCCTGTACAAAAGGATGAATCGCCGTGGAGAATGGCGGTGCATAGGACAGATCCAGACAGGTCATCTGCTCGAGCGTTGCTCCGAAAGTCACCGCCATCACGCCGATATCCGTTACTTTATCGACTGCGCCGGGGCCCAGCACCTGTACGCCCAGCAGTTTATGGGTCTCCGCATCCGCCACCAGCTTGATAGCAAACCACGCGCTGTCGGGATAATAATGAGCTTTGTCGTCGGTCACTGCCAGAACACAGATCGGCTCATAACCCGCCGCCTTCGCCTGCTCTTCTGAAAGCCCCGTTCTGCCGCCCGACAGGCCCGGAAGCTTCACCACTCCGGTTCCCAGCACGCCCGGATAAGTCACATCTCTGCCGCCCAGAGAAAGCGCCAGTGTGCGGCCTTCCATATTGGCGGAGGAACCCATGGGCGACCACTGCCGCTCACCCGTGAGACGATTCTTCACCATCGCACAGTCACCGGCTGCATAGACATCCGCCACATTGGTGGCCATTTTGTCATCCACCAGAATCGTTCCCTTAAACATCTCAATCCCCGTATCCTGCAAAAATCCTGTATTGGGACGGATACCGATGGAAAGGATCACCACATCCGCAGGAAGCAGTCCTTTATCGGTCTGTACGCCTTCCGCTCTCTCTTCTCCCGTCACGCCTTCCAGCTTGGTAGCAGTGAGCACTTTAATTCCCTTTTTCGCAAGATGGCGCACCGCATAGTCCGCCATCTCCCCGTCAAAGCCCGGCATGATCTGAGGCGCCATGTCGATCAACGTCACCGACAGTCCTTTTTCCAGCAGGTTCTCAGCCACCTCCAGACCGATAAAACCACCGCCCACTACCACGGCCCGCTTCACGCCGTCTCTGGCAATATAGTCTCTCGTCTCGATCGCATCATCCGGGGTGCGCATCACGAATACGCCCGGCAGATTCAGCCCCGGAAGAGGCGGCACCACCGGGGATGCCCCCACTGCCACGATACATTTATCATACTCATACACTTCTTCCGCACCTGTGCGAAGGTTTTTCGCCACAGCCTTTTTCCCCTTAGGATCGAGCGATACTACCTCTCTCTGGGGATAGACCATTGCGCCCGTAAGCGCACTGTATTTTTCCGGCGTATTCACGATCAACTGCTCTTTCTCCTGGATCGAGCCTCCCACATAGTAGGGCAGGCCACAGCCCGCATAGGAAATATCCTTGCCCTTGGTGACGATAGTCACCTCCGCCTCGGGATTTACCCGCTTAAATTTCGCCGCAGCCTTTGTTCCTGCCGCCACCCCGCCAATCACTAATAACTTCATGCTTTACCTCCTTTGTCTCTGTTGCAAACACTGCAAGAAAATTTTAGAAAACCCCTGCATTTTTTCATATCATTATTAAAATACCCGTATGAATAAATTATGCCATAATTATCATTTTTTCACAAATAAATTATTTTATGGCAGCTTTATTCCTTCGGCATCTGTCCTATCTTCTTACATTTGCTGCCGTCAGTATTCATCCGATAGAATGGATGCGGCTCATCTCCTATGTATACCTCCGCAATAATCTCATCCCCGCTGATCTCATAGATCAGCGCCAGATAAGGGATTCTATCTTCCGGAATCTCCCGCTCCGTTCCCGGATAACGATATTCAAAAATGGCTTCTTTTCCGCTTCCGTCAGATTCCATTCTATTAAGTCTGATTCCAACCGTATCTTCCTTTTCTTCGATTTGATCTTTATATGCGACCTCCTCCACGATCTCAGTGGAATAATAGATTTCCCCCTTATAGCACTCCAGATCATCAATGTCTGTCTCTTCTTGTGCCAACACATATAATACTTTGTCCTGCCAGCTGTACATGGCGAGATAATAGAAGTCCTTTTCGGTATCTGAACCGGTATTAAAGCAATAAAGTCCAAAGTCCTCATCACAATATTGAAAATATGCCTTATCCGGACTCTTTATCATATCTTCTGATACCTCTATCTTCTCCGCAAGTACAATTTCTTTTACCTCCCAATCCGTCACACGATCCGTTGCAAGCCACCAGCGCTTCCCTGCCTGTTCCAGTGTTATAGGCTCGTCCAGAGACATCTCATATATCACATCATATTCTGCCGATTCCCATCCTTCCTCCATATCATCGAACTCAGAACTTCTCTTTTTCCTGATTCCCACACCACTTTCCCAATCATTGCTGCTATAATCTGTTATATAATCGCCATAGCCGTATGTTTCCTCCGATGAAGTGAGCCACCAGCTACCCTCGCGATAAGTGTATGTGAAGTCCTCCGACCATCTCCATGCGCTGCCTCCATACATATGTGTTGTAAAAGACACCCCTTCTGCAGTCAATGGCAAATAGGGATCTCCATAGACACCACCTTCATCTCTCGTACGTATCAGATTGATATCCTGAAAATTCAGGCGATACCGTTTCGTCCCATCACCTGCTATGGCAAACAGAATCCGGGGATAGCCCTGATACGTCCAGTATCCGTCCATGTGTACCATAGCCTCTTGCAACACACCTACATAATCAGTAGTTCCGTCCTCGTTAAAATCCAGTTCTATGCTATCCAGAAGTTCCCAACCCTCCGGCACAAAATCCTCCAGCTTCTCGCCTGTGCGGGGTAGCTGCGGTACCTCTTTAGATGTATCGTCTACTTCGTCTTCGGATTCTTGCTGCTCCGGCTCTTCTTCCACCTCTGTCACTCTGTTCTCCACACTATATACATCTGACATATTAAATATTTTCACCTGGCAGACTGCAGAACCGCTTCCACAGCCTGTCAGAAATATGATACACGCCTCAATTACAGCTAATAAAAATATATACTTTCTTTTTAACATATATCCTCGTCTCTCCATATATGTACTTCACAGTGCAAACTCGGTTCACTGGGCATTCGCCCTATGCATCCGTAATCTGGAAAAATTGCCAGCAAGCTTTCATTTTTCCATCTTCCGTCTGCGCACTGCTCATTACCTTCGCGTACATTATATTATACATTTATGCAGTATAAAATACATCCTAAATTCTTCATTTGCATAC
>CAZUZZ010000055.1:0-8385 GCA_964625055.1 uncultured Bacteroides sp.
CTGCGACCAAAGAATTGCGTTGCAATTCTTTCACTACAATAGCATCTGAGATATAATATAATATAATATAATGTGTGCAAAGGGCAGAGTCAAGCGAACGAAGATATAAATGCCGAGCTTGCTCGCGCAGATATATCAAAGGCTTTGCCCGAAAATCGAGGAGATATCAATATGAATCAAAAGGAAACGGATCTTCTGAATTTTGAGAATGAACTTCTGAATACAAGGAAAAAACTAAATGATCTAATCTATAAATGTGCCAACGAACAGCCCGATTCCGAAAACAGAGCGCTGTATCAGGAAAAAATATTCCATCTGGAAACAGAGCTCACCTACCTGAACAGACAGTTTCAACTGTTAAAACAAAGCCAGTACAATACGTTCCAACCGCAGGCGGCGCAGATGCAGACGCCAAATATGCCCAGTCCCGGATACGTCGAAACAGACGCACGCCGTCAGCCTGTCGTACAGCCCGTATATCCACAGCCTGGGAGTACATATTCTCAGCCCTACGGACAGCCTGCCAATGCTGCGGCGTGGGAACAGCCCGCCAAATGGACGGAGCATAAGGATTATGAAAAATTATTCGGGAAAAGTTTCATGGGCATTTTTGCGTCTGTGCTGATCTTTATCAGCCTTATCATCTTTGCCACACTTCTTTTGCCTTATTTGACAGATACCATGAAACTGGTCGGACTCTACATCATCAGTTTCGGTCTGATCGTGGCCGGATTTGTATTGACAGCCAAAAACAAAAACAATAAATTTTACCTCGCACTCATCGGCTGCGGTGTCGGCTCACTGTATATCACGCTGCTTTTGAGTGATCTGTATTTTAAAGTGATAGGGGATATATTTTTATATACGTTTATTTTGTTCTGGGCAGTTTTTGTCAGATATTTAACCCGGTTGAAAAGCCTTGTTTTTCATATCATCGGACAGTTGGGCATTTTTATATCATCGATTCTGGGGGTAATTCTCTGCGTTCACGATGCGGATGCGCAAAAGTTCTTGGCATTGACCGTTTTCTACTTTATTGCCGCGTTTGTTTTCGCTTTTCGTGGCAGGCGTTCGCTCAATGCCGATCCGGACGAAACGGAAACGAATGCTCTCATCACTTACGAACAGAATATATGCGCTCACCTTTTTAAGTCTCTGAATTTGATCGTCTTCATGTTTGGCTTTCTCTCTATGGCTTCCTCAACGCTCAGGACTGTGAATATCATTATCCTCATGGTTTATATACTGGCTGAATTCTGCTTTTCCTTCAAAGAGAAATGCACCCACGGTCTTGCCTTCCAGATATTGACCGTGGTCAATTCCATTGTTTTCATTTTCTTATTTTATGCAATGAATATCATTGCGGAAGAGCACTCCTTCGCATTTATGTACCTTGTCGCTATCGCTGTTCTATTTTATGTAAACCTAAAGGATGCAGAATACAGAATCGTATCGGAGATATGCTGCTTTATTCTGATCTATCTGGGTTGTTACAACCATTCTATAATCAGCAAACACCTCTTTGCCTATCTCACAGTCATTCCCTTTATGCTCTATGGTAAATGGAAGGAAAACAAGCTTTATCTGTATACAGGCCTTGCCTATCTGGCGGGATCGCTCTTCATACTTGGACCATCCAATTTTCTTCCTGTGAGAATAGAGCACCTGATCATGCTCATCGCCATGTATGCGGTCTTTTTATATGTATGCAGAACCACAGAGCTGACCACTTTTAAAATAGCAGGCTATCTGCTCCTCTCTCTGCTTACTATGATTATCGTGAATGACATTGCTTATGATTCCCTGTACAGTTCCCTGCGCAAATGGGAATCGATGTTCCAAATAGAACTAGTGATAGACTTTAAACTAATCCGCGAAGAAGCTTTGCTGATCACATTCTTCACACTTGCGGTAATCCATTTGATCCTAAATCGGCTGGAATATTTCGGCAAAGAAAAATCAATTGAAGTAATGATGTATGCGTTAAACGGGCTGTTGATGATCACGGGCTGTTCTCTACTATATGATAAAGTATGGCAGATTCCCGTCATATTGATCACTGTATTATTATTCATGGCAAATTCCAAAAAGCTCTTTCAGAAAAACACCTATGCAGGCTATTATATTATGCTTAAATATACGATATTGATGTACTGTATTTTGCATTCCTACGATGTCATCAATTATCTCATAAGCATCTGTCTGCTCCTGTTTGCAATCATAAGCATTGTGATCGGATTTTATAAAGATACAAAATCCTTCCGGCTGTATGGTCTGCTATTGTCTATGGTGAGCATCTTTAAGCTGATCATGATAGATATTCACTATGACAGCACCATGGAAAATGCGGTCAGTTTCTTTGTCAGCGGTGTTCTGTGCTTTATTATCAGCTTTATTTATAACAGGATTGACCATAATTTTCAGAGAAGAGAATAAAAAAGGCGCAGCGATAGCTCGAGGCAAAAAGAACCCGCCCTTTAATTAGAGCGGGTTCTTTCATCATATCTGTATTTATTTGCCAAGGTTAAACTCGCAAAGTCGCGCTATCGCGCTTTACGTTCATCTTCGATGAACCTTTGCTCGTTCACGGCGCATGAAAAACAAATGCCGCTTCGCGTCGCTTGTTTTTCCTTTTGCGCCTTACATCATCCCCATGCCGGCACCGCCTGCGGGCATAGCGGGTTCGGGCTCTTTGATGTTTGCCACCACGGATTCTGTGGTAAGCAGTGTGGACGCTACGCTGGTAGCGTTCTGCAGAGCGCTTCTGGTCACCTTAGCGGGATCGAGAATGCCTGCCTTTACCATATCTACATATTCCTCACCGAGAGCGTCAAAGCCAACGCCAACCTCGGATTCTCTCACTTTGTTGATGATAACGGAGCCCTCTAAGCCTGCGTTTGCCACGATGTGGTACAGGGGAGCCTCCAGAGCCTTTAACACGATCTGTGCACCGGTCTTCTCGTCGCCTTCCAGCTTCTCTGCCATCTTCGCTACATCCTTCGCCGCGTGGATGTATGCGGAACCGCCGCCGGAGATGATACCCTCCTCCACTGCTGCTCTGGTAGCTGCCAACGCATCCTCCAGACGAAGCTTTGCTTCCTTCATCTCGGTCTCGGTAGCCGCGCCCACACGGATCACAGCCACGCCGCCTGCCAGCTTCGCCAGACGCTCCTGCAGTTTTTCTCTATCGAAATCAGAGGTGGTCTCCTCAATCTGTTTCTTGATCTGACCAATTCTTGCCTGAATCGCATCCTTGTCGCCCTCGCCGTCCACGATGACGGTATTCTCTTTCTGCACCTTTACAGATTTCGCTCTTCCAAGCTGCTCCAGTGTCGCATCCTTAAGCTCCAGACCAAGCTCGGAGCTGATCACTTCGCCGCCAGTGAGGATAGCGATATCCTCCAGCATAGCCTTTCTTCTGTCGCCGTAACCGGGCGCCTTGACAGCCACTACATTGAAGGTGCCGCGCAGCTTATTCACGATCAGAGTGGTGAGCGCTTCGCCCTCCACATCCTCTGCGATGATGAGCAGCTTCGCACCGGTCTGCACGATCTGCTCCAAAAGCGGCAGAATCTCCTGGATGTTAGAAATCTTCTTATCCGTGATCAGGATGTAGGGATTCTCTAAAACTGCCTCCATCTTATCCATATCGGTTGCCATATAAGCAGAGATGTAACCTCTGTCAAACTGCATACCTTCCACCAGATCCAGCTCTGTGAGCATGGTCTTGCTCTCCTCGATGGTGATGACGCCATCCCCGGAAACCTTCTCCATCGCATCTGCTACCAACTGTCCTACCTCATCGTCGCCGGAAGAAACAGCTGCCACTCTTGCGATATGCTCCTTACCGTTTACCTTGGAGCTCATCTTTGCGATGGCATCCACTGCGGTCTCAGTAGCCTTCTTCATACCTTTTCTCAAAATGATCGGGTTTGCGCCTGCTGCCAGATTCTTGATACCTGCATTTACCATAGCCTGTGCCAGCACGGTAGCCGTAGTCGTACCGTCGCCCGCCACATCGTTGGTCTTGGTAGCCACTTCCTTGACGAGCTGTGCACCCATATTCTCAAAAGGATCTTCCAACTCAATCTCCTTAGCGATGGTCACACCGTCGTTTGTGATCAGGGGTGCCCCATAAGATTTATCCAACACTACGTTTCTGCCCTTCGGTCCAAGAGTTACTCTGACCGTATCCGCCAGCTGATTGACACCTGACTCCAAAGCCGCTCTGGCTTCTGCACCATACTTGATTTCCTTTGCCATGATTTATGTCCTCCTGCTTTTCATATTTTTCATATTAATTCATTGCGGAGAATGCCTGCCTTTGGCATTCTCCTGCGTGAAACTTAGAGCTTCTAAGACAGCTATGCTGACTTTGCGAAATCAGCCCTTGCTGTGATCCCGACTTGCCCTGCAAGTCCAGAAGTTCTTTTCACACATTTCTTATTCGACAACTGCCAAGATATCATTCTGTCTCACGATGATATATTCGTCCTCATCGAGCTTTACCTCTGTGCCGGAATATTTGGAGAAGATGACCTGATCGCCTACCTTCACTTCCATCTTAACCTCCTTGCCATCCACGACACCGCCGGGGCCTACCGCAATAACTTCCGCCTGCTGCGGCTTCTCCTTGCCCTGTCCGGGTAAAACAATACCGGACTTTGTAGTCTCCTCCGCTACCAGCTGCTTCAATACGACTCTGTCGCCAAGTGGTGTTAACTTCATGTTGATTGCCTCCTTCTTAATTATATGATGTCTTTGTGTTTTCTCTCTGTTTTGTTAGCACTCGTTCTGCATGAGTGCTAACGCTAGAACATATATTAGCTTCATATGCAGGCGTTTGCAAATTGTTTCACAGCCCTATATGAAGCTAATACTCGCTTTTTCTCTTATTTTCTTTTGTTTTCTTTCATTATCTGGTTTTTGACCACAAAAAGGGATTTAATACTTATTTTAGAATTAAGAGGAAAGGCCGTGTGCCAGCCGCTCTCTGTACCCCGGTGCATTCTTGACGGCGAACTTATTCTCAAACATCTCATACTCCGCATCCGGCAGCTTATCCGCCAGTCTCTCCTCCACATTGGTCTTATAGACCAGGCCGCAGGCCACGGAAGGCGCCAGAATCTTATCCTCATAGGCCAGACAGGCCTGCTGCACTCTCTGACAATATTCGTCCGCCTCTCCTTCCTCGGCCATAGGAATGAGCACGATGAACACATCCCCATCCACCCGGCCAATGACATAGTCCGGCTTCTTCTCCTGCTTCAGGATATCGGCGATGGTCTTGATCAGACGGTCGCTCTCCTCATCGCCAAAATTGTCATTCACAAATTTCCAGTCGTTGATATTAGCATTGATGACAGCTACCGGCACTACCTCCGCCCTGTCTATCACATTCATACGCTCCTCAAAGTACAGCTTATTGTATACGCCGGTGAGGGCATCCTCATTCTCTCCTCTGGCGGTCTGCACGTGCTGCATACCTACCTTCTCCTCCAGCTCGTCCAGATAGATCGCGGACTCCGTGTGCAGATAGGCCTCCTCTCCCCAATGGGACAGCATACAGGTAAACTCATCCAACAGTTTCTCCACCGCCGCCTTCTTATCCTCCGGCACCCGCTCCGTCTTCGCATACAGATGCGCGACGGTTCTTCCGTAGATCCTGATCTTCCTGCCGGGATTTCCCACCACATCCGGTGTAAAGCCTGCAAAGCTTCCCACAGAAACCACCTTCTCGCCGTGTCTCTCCGTCAGCAAAAGTTCCACATCCGTCAGCGCGCCGAATGCCTTCGCGTACTCTGACAGCGTGTCGATGTGATATAGATTATCCAGCGCATAGTTCTTTACGTTATCCTTAATCCGCTGTTCAAAAGGAACCGCCTTATAGTCCATATACGTACCCTCTCCTATCCCCCGATTTTCCAGAACAAATATATCCTCAGTATACCTTTTTTTACCCGGTTTGTCCAGTGTACTGAACATCAGGGAATAGGATCGACTTAACTTTCTGAAAACACATCGGAAAGCTCCGCCAAAAGATCCGCTCCGTCCTCAATCCCCACAGAAAGCCGCAATGTCTGCTGGGTAATACCGTTTTTCAACCGAATCTCCTCCGGCACATCCGCATGGGTCTGGGTATAGGGATAGGTGATCAGCGTCTCCACACCGCCCAGACTCTCCGCATAACGGATCAGACGCACCTTCTCCAGAACGGAAAGGGCAAACTCCTTATCTTTCACCTGAAAGGTCAGCATTCCCCCGAACCCTCTTGCCTGCCGTTTCATGATCTCATAACCGGGATGCTCCGGAAGCCCCGGATAAAGCACCTGTGTGACCGCCTCCTGTCTTTTCAGCCAGTCAGCGATCAGAAAGGCGTTTTCCTGCGCTCTTTCCATACGGATCCCCAGCGTCTTAATGCCCCGCAGGATCAGCCAGCTGTCAAAGGGTGCAAGTCCCGCCCCTGTCGTCTTGATCAGAAACCGAAACTTCTCGCTGATATCTTCCCTGTTTGTCACAAGAAAACCTGCCAGCGTATCATTGTGACCGCCCAGATACTTGGTGCCGCTGTGCACTACGATATCCGCTCCCAGTTCAAGCGGATTTTGAAAATACGGAGACAGGAAGGTATTGTCCACGATCAAAAGAATCCCCCGCTCTCTAGCGATCGCGGCAAGTGCAGCGATGTCCGTCACGTGCATCATGGGATTTGTGGGTGTCTCTATGTAAATGGCCCGGGTATTTTCCTGAATGCAGGCTGCCACATCATCCTTATAGCAATCAATGCTGGTAAAGGTAACGCCGTTTTTTTCTGAAATATTTCGGAACAGACGAATGCTGCCGCCATAGAGATCCGCATCCACAATGATGTGATCGCCGGGGCGAAACAGCTCCATCAGCAGGGCGATCGCCGCCATACCGGAGGACATCGCCAGCGCATCGATCCCCTTCTCCAGTGAAGCCACCACCTTCTCCAGCTGTTCTCTGGTAGGATTCTGCAGTCTGCTGTAGTCGTACCCTGTGCTCTGTCCCACGCCGGGATGCGCATAGGTCGCCGTCTGATAGATGGGGTAGCTGATCGCACCGTAATGATCAAAGCTGCCCTCATCCGATTCCAGATGCAGACATTTTGTTCCGATCCCTCTTTCTTTCTCCATCTCGTCCTCCCATTTGCATACTATTCCCATATATTTACTATGAATTATATTATTATAATACCTCCTATTGATTTTTATGTCAATAGGAGGTTTTGTTTTTCTCTTTCAGACGCTTTTCTCTTTCAAAAGTGCAAAGACTTCCTCCGCGGGCATAGGCTTCGCATAGTAATATCCCTGCACCTGATCGCAGCCGATGCTTCGCAGAAGATCCACCTGCTCCTTCGTCTCCACGCCTTCGGCCAGAAGCTCCAGCCCCAGCTTGTTGGACATGGCGACCACCTGCTCCAATATGAGCTTTCCTTTATCGGAGAGCATCATGTTTTCCATGAATTTTCTATCCAGCTTGATCAAGTCAAAAGGCGTCTCCAAAAGAATGTTCAGAGAGGAATAGCCGCTTCCAAAATCATCCATCAAAAGCTTAAACCCTTCCTCCTTAAGCCGAAATGCCTTCTGACTCACCTGCTGATCATCTACCGTTTCCGTGATTTCCAGCTCCAGAAGATGTTTGGGAATCCCAATCCGCCGAATCATGTCATCCAGCATCCAGATACATTCATCATCATTCAGATGGGCTCTGGAAACATTCACTGAAATCGGGCAGGGTGTCAGGTTTTCTTCCTCGCACTGTTTGATAAAACGGCACGCTTCCTCCCATATGTAATAATCCACCTGCCGGATAAAACCGTTCTCTTCCAGAATCGGGATAAACTGATCCGGGTAGACCATTCCCCGCTTCGGATGCTTCCATCTCACCAATGCCTCAGCGCCTATGATCTCATTTTGGGCGATGCTGTACTTGGGCTGCAGATACATCTGGAACTGCCGCTCCGTGATCGCCGCCTGCATATTCTCCTCAATAAACCTTCTATTATACAGAGAATCCTTAAACTGCTCCTTATAAAAGATGACATTGCCCAGCATACTGGCCTTTGCCGTTTTTCTCGCCATAGCGGCACGGTCTTCCATCTGCCGCAGCTCCATCTGCCTGTCCTCCACCGTATACACGCCATAGGACATCTGTAGTTTTACATCCTTAAAAATATTGATCCTGCCGTTCAGCTCCTGTATAAAAGTCCCCAGTTCCTCTTCCCCGTCATACTCTGTCACAACAATAAACACATCACTGTTTAGGTTTACATAAAACTGTCTCTCATTACAGAGCCCCTGCAGCTGCTTCAAAATAAAGTCAAGAACCTCATCTCCAAACTTCTCTCCATAGAGGTCATTG